>PMDM01000474.1 GCA_003155565.1 Methylococcaceae bacterium
ATTCGGCTGCTTGGGCTTATTGACACTATATCTTCTGGTCATTGGGCGCTGCTTATATATCGCATCGCAGGCCCAGGATACCTTCAGCCGCTTATTGGCAGGCAGTCTAGCCTTCACCTTTTTTGTTTATGTGTTCGTCAACATAGGTATGGTCATCGGTGTCCTGCCCGTTGTTGGCGTGCCTTTGCCTATGATAAGTTACGGTGGTACCTCGGTAGTCACCTTATTGGCGGGTTTTGGCATTCTTATGTCTATCCACACCCATAAAAAATTTATCCCTCATTAATATCATGAAATTTAAAGATTTGTTCCTCCGCTTGCTCATAATCTGCACTTGTTTTGCTAATTGTTCCTGCACCAATCCGATCAAAAACCAGGAAACGATTGATGGGTTTATCAAGCAGATGGTCACCGAGCATCATTTCAATGAAGCGGAGCTAACTGATACATTCAATAAGGTTGAACTGCACGAAGACATCATAAAAAAAATTTCAAAGCCATCCGAGGGTTTACCCTGGTACAAATACCGAAAAATTTTTCTAAAAGAGCCCAGAATCAAGGCTGGCGTTCAATTTTGGCGTGAAAATGCAACAACTTTGGCTACTGTAGAGAAAGAAACGGGGGTTCCTGCGGCAATTATCGTCGCCATCATCGGCGTTGAAANNGAAATCATCGTCGCCATCATCGGCGTTGAAACGCAGTATGGGCAACACACAGGCCATTATCGCGTCATTGATGCCTTATCTACCCTTACTTTTGCTTATCCACCCCGCAGCCAATTTTTTCGTAGCGAATTGGAAAATTTTTTATTGTTGTGCCGAGAAGAACGTATCGACCCGCTAAATCCAATAGGCTCTTATGCTGGGGCGATGGGGATGCCGCAATTCATGCCCAGCAGCTATAGGCATTATGCTGTTGATTTTAATAAAGATAATTATCGTGATATTTGGCATAATCCTGATGACGTGATCGCCAGCATAGCAAATTATTTCGCCAAACAGGGCTGGCAAACAAACAATCCCGTCGCTTTTCGACTTTGTGACAAATGTCACAAATCTGTAAACTCTTCTCCTTTCCTTAAGGAAAATTTAAGCTTGATTAAGTCTAATGCAATAAACCCAAACATAAGTAAACCTTTACTTTCAACCAAAAAAGCGAAAATTATCGCTTTTGAACAAGAGAATGGCGAAGAATTATGGGCAACATCAGACAATTTTTACGTAATTACCCGCTACAACCACAGTCCCCTCTATGCAATGGCTGTTTATCAGTTAAGCCTTGCCATTTCTAATCTAAGAGTTTCCTCCCCCTTATGAACAAAATCATAACCCTACCGTTAATCCTGGCTCTAAGCGGCTGTTCGAGTAATCAGATAAAAACAAGCGAAGCACCAATCCAAACTCCATCCACTTATCAACAAACCTCGACACCCAAAGCTGCCCTTGTTTCACTCGACTTACCCGCCCAAATAAAGTCACAAACTAGGCATCATTCAATCATAGAGTTGAGCGGAAACTCCTTATTTGGCTGGAAAGACACTGATAACGTTAAAGAATCTTCACAGCAGGAAAGTTTGCTGCCCCGCATTGCCCGTTACTTAAAAAAGGGCATCGCGTCTTGGTACGGCCCAGGGTTTCACGGCAAAAAGACAGCCACCGGCGAAATATTCGACATGTATGAAATGACTGCCGCCCACAAAACCTTGCCGATCCCGTCATATGCACAAGTAACTAACCTGGAAAACAACAAAACCGTTGTCGTTCGAATCAACGACCGAGGCCCCTACGTAGGTAACAGGCTGTTAGATTTATCTTATGCCGCCGCTAAAAAATTGGGCATCCAGAGTGAAGGTACCGGTAAAGTAGAAATCAAGGCCATTACTCCCCTGCAAGCCCTGCCACACATCCAGAAAACTGCCGAAAGCCAACATAAAAAGGTTTATTTACAAGTCGGTAGCTTTGGCAGCCAAAGAAAAGCTTTAAAATTGCAAGACAAAATCGCTTCTAATAACTTACCTGAAGCCACCGTTCTCACTTCAACACATAGAAAGAATACGACCTATAAAGTGCAACTAGGGCCTATAAAATCTACAGAAAATGCTGAAAAACTGAGTTATCAACTAGCAAGAATAGGTATTAAAGACCCTCAATTTGTCACTGAAACACGACAAAATTAAAATAACGCATGGTACAATTAAGCATCGTTGCTACTGAAACCATGCTTAATACATGACTTATTTGAAAAGTTTTACCCGTTATCGTTTTTTATTCCTAGTCCTACACCTTACAATCTTAACGGCTAACGCCGAAGAGGCTGAAACCCTCACACCTTCTGCACCGACCATTGCCGCCAGCAGTTACATCCTGCAAGATTACAATACCGGCAAAGTCCTCGCAGAAAACAACGCAGACGCAAAACTAGCTCCCGCAAGTCTTACTAAAATCCTGACTGTTTACGTTGTTTTCAAAGAAATCAAAAATGGTCACTTGCATCTAGAAGATAAGGTTACCATCAGCCAAAATGCCTGGAAAACCAGCGGCTCCAAGATGTTCGTCAAAGTCAACGATCAAGTTAAGGTCGAAGATCTGCTAAAAGGCGTTATCATCCAATCCGGCAATGATGCCAGCGTTGCGCTGGCAGAGCATGTGGCAGGGAACGAAGCCACCTTTGCAGAACTGATGAACCAACATGCCGCCCGTTTGGGTATGGTCAATAGCCATTTTGAAAACAGCGACGGCCTTCCCAACGATAGCCATTACACATCTGCAAGAGATCTCGCCATTATCACCACAGCTTTGATCAAAGAATTCCCCGAATACTACCCTTGGTTTTCCCAAAAAGAATTCACTTACAACAAAATAACCCAGCAAAACCGTAACATGCTGCTTGGGCGTGATGAATCGGTTGATGGCGTAAAAACCGGACATACTGAAGAAGCCGGTTATTGCTTGGTCGCGTCTGCACTCCGCAAAGGAATGCGGTTGATTTCAGTGGTCATGGGTACAGAAAGCATGAATGCGCGAGCCAATGAAAACCAGACCTTGCTTAATTACGGATTCCGTTTTTTTGAATCATACCGACTCTATCAGGGAAAAACCTCGATCAACGAAGTCAGGATATGGAAAGGTGCTACTGAAAATATACAATTGGGCTTGGCTGAGGATCTTTACGTCACTATCCCTCGCCGCCAGTATAACGACCTGAAAGCCACTATCAATGTTGATAAACAAATTATCGCGCCCGTAAAAGCAGGTGATAAATTAGGCTCAGTGACGGTCAAGCTTAAAGATGAAGTGATTGCCACCAAAGACTTAGTGGCCCTTAAAGAAGTAGAAAAAGGCGGCATATTCAGACGGCTTTATGATAGTGTGTTGATGATGATCAAGAAACCCGATGGAAACTGAAACCGTCTACCTAAATGGTCAATATTTACCGTTAGCCGATGCCAAAATCTCGGTCATGGACAGGGGATTTTTGTTTGGCGATGGCATCTATGAAGTCATTCCAGCCTATTCCGGGCAATTGTTCCGGCTAGAAGATCACCTAGAACGCCTTGATAACAGCCTTAAGGCCATTCGCTTACAGAATCCACATAGCCATGAGCAATGGCGTAACCTACTGACAAAGCTGCTCAAAAAAGACCTGGATCAATCCGTTTATCTCCAGATTACACGGGGTGTTGCGCCCAAAAGAGACCATGCGTTTCCTCAGAATGTCACGCCTACCGTATTTGCCATGGTTTCGGGGATTACCCCACATGCTGACCCTGATAATGGCATCAAAGCGCTCAGCATGGAAGATAGCCGCTGGAAACTGTGCCATACCAAAGCAATTACCTTATTAGCCAACGTCCTGCTTAGGCAAGAAGCCATTGACCATGATTGCGCTGAGGCTCTGTTATTCAAAGACGGTTATTTGACTGAAGGCGCCGCCAGCAATGTTTTTGCTGTAATCGATGGGATTTTGGTGACACCTCCCAAAAGCAGTGCCATTTTGCCGGGAATAACACGTGATGTCATTTTAGAGATCG
Organism: Methylococcaceae bacterium; assembly: GCA_003155565.1. Lineage (GTDB taxonomy): Bacteria > Pseudomonadota > Gammaproteobacteria > Methylococcales > Methylomonadaceae > Methyloglobulus. The sequence goes on from PMDM01000474.1 coordinate 4,031, forward strand.
CCAGAAAAAATAACATTCCTTGCAGCGAACAGGCCATTTCTACGGATGATATGAAAAAAGCGAGCGAAATATGGATAACCAGTTCCACGCGTGAAATCATCCCTGTCGTTGAACTGGACTCTGAAAAGGTTGCAGACGGCAAGCCCGGCCCGCTTTGGAAAGTGTTTTACAAACTTTTCCAAGAATACAAACAGTCGTTACGATGAGCGAGGAAACCAATTTTGAATTCCCCTGCCAGTTCGCTATCAAAGCGATGGGCAAAAGTGATTTTGAGTTTGATCTATTGGTCATTGAAATTGTCCGTCGCCACGTACCCGATAACGAAAAGGCAGTAACCACCAGACCGAGTAAAGATGGCAATTATTTGGCGGTGACTGTCTTGATAGAAGCGTCCAGCAAACAGCAACTGGATGCCATTTATCAGGATTTAACGGATCATCCGCTTGTTTTAATGGCCTTGTAAGGGCAGGCAACAGCTTTCCCCTCCCAGCTTGATAATTTTGAAACCATTCGAGCTGAACCCATCGATACACTCAGGAGAGCTTTGCCGAAGCTCCATAGTTTTTAGACAGCACCAGTGATAATCCGTGAACTTGGCTTGCAACCTTACGAAACTATCTGGAAGGATATGCAGCGATTCACCCAAGAACGCACGGACGAAACACCCGATGAAATCTGGATTTTGGAGCATTTACCCGTTTATACATTGGGCTTGAATGGCAAAGCGGAACACTTATTGAATCCCGGCGACATACCCGTCATCCATTGCGACCGTGGCGGACAAGTGACTTACCATGGGCCAGGGCAATTGGTTATCTATACCTTGCTCGACATCAAGCGCCTGAAACTTGGGATACGGCAATTGGTCACGCTCTTGGAACAGGCTATGATTACGACCTTAGCCCAGTTCGACATAACCGCCGTTGCCAAACCCGAAGCGCCGGGGGTTTATGTCAATGACAAAAAAATCGGCTCCATCGGTATACGGATCAAAAAAAATTGCAGTTATCATGGCATCAGCCTCAACAATAACATGGACTTAACCCCCTTCGACCCTATCAATACCTGTGGTTTTCGGGACTTACAGGTCACCCAACTGGCGGACTTCGGCATTTCTGTCAGCACGACTGAGTTGGCCATTCCCGTTGTGCAAGCACTTAACTCGGCACTCTATTCATGAACAATCAAGCCCCTTCACGCTCTACACCCGGGTCGCACCAGCGTAACGCTGAGAAACTGGCGCGGATACCGATCAAGGTCGAACAGCCCGAAACGGTTTTACGTAAACCGGACTGGATACGCATCAAAATATCGGCCAGTGATGAAATTACTCGCGTCAAACAACTGTTACGCGAACACCAACTGCATACCGTCTGCGAAGAAGCAGCCTGCCCCAATCTAGCGGAATGCTTTCAGCATGGTACGGCAACCTTCATGATTATGGGCGACTTGTGTACCCGCCGCTGTCCGTTTTGCGATGTCGCCCACGGCAAACCGCTGCCACTGGATAAAGAAGAACCTCAGCACTTGGCGAATGCCATAAAAGCGATGGCCCTAAAATACGTCGTCATTACCTCGGTTGATCGGGATGATCTGCGCGACGGCGGCGCGGGACATTTTGCCGATTGCATCAAACACATCCGCCAACTAACGCCGAGCACCAAAATCGAAATCCTGGTGCCCGACTTTCGTGGACGCATCGACAAAGCTGTTACCATCCTGGCGGACGAACCCTGCGACGTGTTTAACCATAATTTGGAAACCGTACCTAGATTGTACAAACAAGTCCGCCCCGGCTCTGATTATCAAGGCTCGTTGAATTTACTCAAACAATTTAATGAAGCCCAACCGACTGTTCCCACCAAATCCGGCTTGATGCTCGGCGTGGGTGAAGAAAAAGCAGAAGTCCATCAAGTTATGCAGGATTTGCTCGACCACGGCTGCTCCATGTTGACGCTAGGCCAATACCTACAACCCAGCAAAGCCCATCTCCCAGTCACAGCGTATATCACCCCCGCCGAGTTCGACGAGTACGGCAAAACAGCAAAAGCCTTGGGCTTTAAACAGGTCGCCAGTGCGCCGATGGTACGATCATCCTACCATGCTGATTTACAGGCAAAAGAGATTGTGGGTTAGGCTTAACTGTAAAAACCATTGTAAAAAAGTTGCAATTAAATCGAGGAGTGAAAACACGTCCGAGTTGAGCACCGTGTTATACCAATCCCAATAAGTTCTNNTTCATATAACAACTTTTTGGGATTGGTATTAGGTAACCCTCGATGCCATCAATGGTCTACGGACAGGAAAGGACACGAGCTTTCTCTCGGTTTGGCTTTGGCGCTTGCGGATATCTTCAAAAATAGCATCAGGGTCATGATTGAACTTGACCGCATATTCTCTCTAAGCTCACGCGTTTCTTTCACTATCGGATCATCTTGCCACATTACTTCATAGCCTTCCATAAGTGCTTGAGGTGTATAAATTATTGGTGGTTCATAGCCGTGTTTCCGGCAAACAGATTCAACTTTTAGGCCGCATCACGGCATTAGCGATATGAGTGCAATTCCAAGTCAGAAAATATTCCATCTCTGGCTTCGAGCTGTTTTTGTTGGGTTTTCTTGTCCGTGCTTATCGGCACTTTAGCCCACGCATAAAAAGCACAGGTGCTCACTTGCATAACTGCACACAACCGGGTAACCGGAAAGGTCTTCTGTTGCCCTCGAATAAATCCATATTTTACTGCGTGTCCTTGGGGTATTCGACTTCTTTCGCTTCGATGCCCACCGCCTTTTTTACCCCAAGGGCACGCAGTAATATTTCGCGCTCCATGCGTAAGCGCAGTAATTCAGTTTGGTGATTAAGAGTTAAGGAAACTCTGATTAAGTCCNNCAACTTGTTCAGAGATTCCTTAAGACGGTTTTTTTGCGGTTGATAGGGTTGCAGTACCTGACCCAACCCAACGTCCAATCGCACTTAAGGATATGCCTAAGCTATCTGTGGCTTGCTGGTGGATGTAGCTTTTCATTAACTAACTTGGCTGCATCTTGTTTAAATTCAAGCCAGTTAGGTGCGGCACGAACCCCAACATTTATGTTGTGGTGCTTGTTCTCGTTGGGATTTGCAAGCTCACCCACAAACTACCTCACACTTCCTTATGGCTACCATCACAATAAGGCGGATTTTTGGTTTGTTTGCATTGGCAAATGGCGACCGTTTTGGTTTCGGTCATTTCAAATTTTAGTGGTGTAAAGGATGTGGTTTTATGCGAGCCGTCGCAAAAACTGCCATTTGCGCTGTGTCCACAAGCGCACCAGTAATGCGTGCCTAATGCTAATTCGCAGACATTGGGATGGTCAGCAGCAACTTTCGGTTTGTCCATGGCTTTATCCTCTAAAACTGTTTGCTAAAAGATTGCCTGATCATTAATTAATCCGGCAGGATAAGGCTTGCTTGCAAGCCTTATAATTATGACGATTTTCTTAAGCGGATTTATTGCCAAACAAGCTGGTAAGCCCAGCCAAACCGGCTTCCAGCAATTTGTTGTCGCCAGGAACTTCGCCATCTGGAGTTAGTTTGTCAATGACTTGAGGCAGTAAGCTGGTCAAATTTCCAGCTACATCAGCGGCATTTATGCCAAATTTTTCAGCAAGGCCTTGTACAAAGGATGAACCCAGTACGGCTTGAAGTTGTTCGGCAGAAATAGGCAGGTTTTCTCCTTTACCCACCCAAGAAGCGACTTGATCGCCTAGACCACCCGCTGCAATTTTTTCTACTAAACCTGATAAGCCGCCCGACTGGGGATCGCTAATCATACCAATAACCGATTCCAGTAGATTGTGATCTGCACCACCGGGCGCGGCTCCTGGGGCTGCATTATTGGCTACTTGGCTTTTAATAACGCCTAAAACTGTGTCTAAAATACCCATGTTGATTTCCTGTTGTTATGTGGTTGATGGATGTGGTGAGGCTGTTGTTTTTCTTATTTCTTAGCGCAAGGCATCATACTGCTTTCAGCTATTACGGTCAAAATTTCGGTGTGAGGTAGCTAAATGCGTAAAAACTCAGTCCCACTCCAGTATTTTCCACATATTAACTCGGCTACCTTTGTCCAAATCATTGCCCCGGACATCCATTTTGCCGTCGCCGTCCGAGTCAATAAAGTAGTAGGGCGGGCCTATATCAGGGATGATTTTGACCATGTACAGCTTGCCGCCCCTGCGATATTCCTGGATGGTTTTTTTGCCTTTGCGGATAATGGTAATGTCGGGTTCCATTTCTTCCCCGCTTTGAACCGGCAAAGGTGGTTCAGGTACTTCGGGTACAGGATCAAGTGTGGGCGGTTGTTCATCCACAGCGTAGGCAGGAAGTGCAAAAAGGCATAACAATAAAAAACGACGCATGACAGGCTCAATTAAAATAACAACGAAGCCTATCTTATTACATTTTTGCTGAATTATTCGACAAAAAACCAAAAGGAAATTCTAAGAAAGGCCATCCCTGAAGAGTTCAGAGTTAGAACTTACAGGCGAATAGCACATTATATCATTACAAAACAGAGGCTTATTGTTCATTATAACCTCTGAAAATACCCTTTCCCTCTGGGATGCCATGTAGGTAGTAGGTGGATTGTGCTCCTGCACAACCACATTCACCACATCCCTGTGGCTTGGCGACGCAGGAGCAGCGTAGCGGTTTGCCGAGAGGCTAGGATGAGGCGATTCAAAAACCGACAATAACACGCAAAAAATATGTGCCACGTTTTTTATACTCTTTTCCAACGGGGTATGCAATAGTTGTGTACGTCCCGATCTATCCGTTTTGATTGTGCTGTGGGCGCGGCGTAACCCGCCGCATGTGGTGTCCTGCGAAATGGCGGATTACGACGCGCGGAAAATCTTTACTTAACTGAGCTACGACAATCGCCCCATTCCCGTATGCCGCGCCGAGCACTGGCATTTTTATCGGGAATAGCCCGTTAGGGTGCGGCAAGGATGCCGCACGTTGTCAAAGGGAC
>PMDM01000098.1 GCA_003155565.1 Methylococcaceae bacterium
AAAACGCCCATGATTGGAACAGAATGTACCATTCGTGTTTTAGGCATTTAGCTTTCGCCTTACTAACATTTTATGTTTATCCGCCAAATCCATTATTTGTTAGCCCTCGCAAAAACAGAGCATTTTGGACGGGCAGCGGAAGCCTGCCATGTTTCACAACCCGCCTTGTCCACGGCTATCCAGCACCTTGAAGAAGAATTGGGGACCACAATAATAAAGCGCGGGCACCATTTTCAGGGCTTTACCGATGAAGGCGAAAGTATTCTGCAATGGGCTCGTGTATTGGCCCAAAACTGGGAAGGCATGCGGCAAGCGGCGGCAGAAGCCAGCCACCAACTGACGGGTACGTTACGGATAGGCGTTATCCCTACCATGCTGGCGGCGACACCTCTCCTGACAAAACCCTGCCAAAGGGAATATCCTGGAATTACTATCCAACTAAACTCACTGTGCGCCGAAGATATAATGCGGCAACTTGACAATTTTGAGTTGGATTTAGGTATGACCTATTTGGAGGACGACCGGCTTAAAGGTTTCAATACCCTTCTTCTGTACCGTGAGCGCCATATCTTGCTGGCGGGGCAACCCGACCCGAAGCTCAAGGATTGTAACTTGACTTGGAAAGATACAGCCAAGTTACCTCTGTGCCTGTTGACCCCAAACATGCAAAATCGGCGGTTAATCGATGCTGCGTTTCGGGAAGCCGGGGTCACGCCGAAGGTGATGTTGGAGACGGACTCGGTATTTGCCTTGTATGCCCATGTCAGGAATGCGGGGCTGTACAGCATCGTGCCGCACAGTATGCTGATTCATTTTGAGATGCGCCAGGAAGTAACGGCCTTGCCCATAACACCTGAATTATCACGGGATGTCGGCCTGATAATGCGCCGCCAAGAAGTGCCTTTCCCTATCCAATCCGCCGCTTGGAATATAGCCCAAGCCCTTAATTTACAAAATCAATTTGACTCCCTGATAGCCTAGGCGATTTATGAAACCAAGTTTCGTCATTTGTAACGACAAGCAAGAGTATTTGCATCTCGTGCAGTTTTACGATGGTATTGTTCCCATCGTCTGGACAACCAAACCCGAAGCCGCCCTAACTTTTTCAGGGCAGGGCGAAGCGCAAGCCGTATTTGATGAGATGGATGACGGGACACCGCTCTATATTCTACAGCTTGTAGAAGGAACTGTTTGGGCTGTCCCAGGTTTACCAGCACCAGACTGGTGTAAGATTATTCCCTTACCCACTCGAAATCCTAATTAATCAATGTCTTGCCAATTGGATAACCTTGACCCAGCATTGGTTGGGCGACTTCCTTAAGCCAATGATTTAGGACTGCCCAGCAACTTGATAACCAGGAGCTATTAAGCCATATCTTAAAAGAATTGGACGCACCCAGACCTGAAAGCCAAAATACCCCAATCCGGCCGGATTAACCAAAGCTACATAACGCTCAGCGTTATGGTTGTTATCCCACTCACACGAGGTATTAATATGGCTAAAATTGTTTGTGTACTTTATGACGATCCCATCGACGGTTATCCTACGTCCTATGCGCGTGACGACCTACCGCAACCAGAACGCTACCCAGACGGGCAAACGCTGCCCACCCCCAAGGGTATAGATTTCAAGCCGGGCGCATTGCTTGGCAGTGTATCTGGCGAATTAGGGTTGCGTAAATATCTGGAATCAAACGGTCACCAACTCGTCGTTACATCGAGCAAAGATGGCGACAACAGCGTCCTTGACCATGAATTGCATGACGCAGAAATCGTCATTTCCCAACCGTTCTGGCCTGCTTACATGACGGCAGAGCGCATTGCCAAGGCCAAGAACCTGAAAATGATTGTGACTGCGGGTATCGGTTCCGACCATACTGACCTGCAAGCGGCGATGGATCGCGGTATCACCGTTGCCGAAGTGACTTACTGCAACAGCAACAGCGTTGCCGAACACGTCGTTATGATGACGTTGGCTTTAGTACGTAATTACATCCCATCATACAACTGGGTAATCAAAGGTGGCTGGAACATCGCCGACTGTGTGGCACGCTCTTATGACCTGGAAGCGATGAATGTCGGCACGGTAGCCGCTGGCCGTATTGGTTTGCGTGTATTGCGCCTGCTTAAACCTTTCGACGTGAAACTGCATTATCTGGATCGCCACCGTTTGCCAGAAGCGGTCGAGCAGGAACTCAACCTGACTTACCACTCCAGCCTGGAAAGCCTGACTAAAGTGTGCGATGTGGTGACCCTCAACTGTCCGCTGCATCCAGAAACCGAACACATGATTAACGAGCAAACCCTGAAGAACTTTAAACGGGGTGCTTATTTAATCAATACAGCACGCGGCAAGCTATGTGACCGCGATGCTATTGTCAACGCACTGGAAAACGGTCAATTGGCCGGTTATGCTGGCGATGTCTGGTTTCCGCAACCAGCGCCCAATGACCATCCTTGGCGCACCATGCCAAATCATGGCATGACCCCGCATATCTCAGGTACCAGCCTGTCAGCACAAACACGCTATGCGGCGGGGACCCGCGAAATCCTGGAATGCTACTTTGAAGGCCGCCCAATCCGCGATGAATACCTAATTGTTCAAGGCGGCCAGCTTGCTGGAGTCGGCGCACATTCCTACAGTAAAGGCAATGCCACAGGCGGATCGGAAGAAGCGGCTAAGTTCAAGAAAAGTTAGCAGTCGTCTCATGCTTTAATCCTAGGGATGCACTGCTTGGCGCAGGCATCCCTTTTAGCTATCCGCACAGGACAAAACAAATGTTGCTTGGCAATAAAGTTAAAAGCACTGTTGCAGTTTCGCTACCAAGGCCGCCCATTTCGCACATCCTACTTGCGTGGCTTGGTTCCAGTACGGCTATCGCCGCGGTTGTCATGCTGGGCAAGCTTTCCGGTTACCCTTGGATATTGGGGTCATTTGGGGCATCATGTGTTTTATTGTTTGGCTTTCCTGATGCTGCATTCTCACAGCCGCGCAACCTAATCCTCGGCCATTTTCTGTGTTCACTTATCGGATTGAGCTTTCTAAATTTCCTTGGCCCCGATTGGTGGAGCATGGCATTGGCGGTCGGCACTGCCTTGGCAACCATGATGTTTTTTCGGAGCGTCCATCCTCCGGCAGGCTCCAATCCGGTCATTATTTTTTTGACACAACCCGATTGGTTGTTTTTATGGTTTCCGACAGTGGCTGGCACGTTGGTCTTGTTTTGCCTGTCTCGGCTATTTTTAACGATTACACGCAAGTTTCGCTGATTGTATGCGAGTCCATGTCCTTCAACATGTTGCTTTCGAGGGATTAGGCTCTATCGCAACATGGTTGGAGGGCAGGAGCGTGTCCGTCACTTATACGCGGTTTTATGAATCAAGCGTATTGCCGCACCTGGATGAAGTTGACTTCATTATTGTGCTTGGCGGGCCCATGAGCGTTAACGATGAAGGCCAGTTCCCTTGGTTGGCAGGAGAAAAACGGTTCATTGCCAACGCCATCAGCAAAGACAAGATTGTCCTCGGCATTTGCCTGGGTTGCCAACTCATAGCCAGTGCGCTCGGATCGAATGTGTATCCGGGTAGCGAAAAGGAAATCGGATGGTTTCCTGTTTATTCCCAACAAAATAGCCAGGATACCCTAATTTTTCCTGGCTCTTTCGAGGCTTTTCATTGGCATGGAGAAACCTTCGATTTACCGCCCAATGCAGTCCTCCTGGCAAGCAGCGCCGCATACCGAAACCAAACTTTCCAAATTGGACGGCGCATCCTTGGCCTCCAATTTCACCTGGAAGCTACGCCGGAAACCGTGGCGGCAATTGTCGGCGATTGCCGCCATGAGCTGTTGCCGCAACCCTTTGTCCAGACGGAACAACAACTTAGGGGAGTTCAAACCGAAAAATATAAGGCTATCAATACCTTCATGAATCGGGTTCTTGACTACCTTTTTGCCCATGCCGGTAGCCATGACAACCCATACCGTTAAGAGTGTCTGTCCCTACTGCGGGGTGGGGTGCGGCATCGTCATGGAGGTCGCCGACAATCGCGTCGTCAAGGTCTCCGGCGATAAACAACACCCTGCAAACTTTGGGCGGCTGTGTACCAAGGGCAATACCTGCGCCCAAGCCATTGCCGAATCCGGGCGGCTGGAACACGCCTACCTGCGTAGTGGACGGCAACATGAACCGGCCCGTGTGGCTATGGATCATGCGATCCGGGAAACGGCGCACCGATTGTGCAGAATTGTTGAAACACACGGCCCTGATGCTTTTGCCTTTTATGTATCCGGGCAGATGTCACTCGAGGCGCAATATCTCGCCAACAAGCTCGCCAAAGGCTTCATCGGCACTAACAACATTGAGTCCAACTCACGCCTGTGCATGGCGAGTGCCGGTAGCGGTTATAAACTCTCGCTGGGTTCGGATGGCCCGCCAGGTTCCTACCAGGATTTCGACCGTGCCGATGTGTTCTTCGTGATCGGCGCGAACATGGCGGACTGCCATCCGATATTATTTTTGCGCCTGCTCGACCGCCNNTTTGCAAATCAAGCCCGGCACCGACCTAGCGCTGCTCAATGGCCTACTCCACCTGATCGTCAAGAACGGCCACACCGATCCCGAGTTCATTGCCGACTTCACCGAAGGCTGGGATGGCCTACCCGACTTCTTGGAGGACTATGCGCCGAATATAGTGGCTGAGATCACCGGCCTACCGGAGGCCGACATCCGCAAGGCCGCCGAATGGATCGGCACGGCAGGCGAGTGGATGAGTTGCTGGACGATGGGACTGAACCAGAGCATCCATGGCACCTGGAACACCAACGCAATCTGCAACCTGCACCTTGCCACTGGGGCGATCTGTCGCCTAGGCAGCGGCCCGTTTTCACTGACTGGCCAACCTAACGCAATGGGCGGCCGCGAAATGGGCTATATGGGGCCGGGCTTGCCGGGACAGCGCACGGTGCGTGACGAAAAAGATCGTATCTTTATTGAAGAACTCTGGGGCGTAACGAAAGGTACGTTGCGTACCGACGTGGGCGGCGGCACGGTAGCGATGTTCGAGGACATGCAGGCGGGCCGCATCAAGGCCTGTTGGATCATCTGCACCAACCCCGTTGCCACCGTGCCCAACCGTAAAAACGTAATCGCCGGATTGCAGGCGGCTGAATTTGTCATCACGCAAGATACCTTCCTAGATACGGAGACCAACCGCTACGCGGACATCCTGCTGCCCGGCGCGTTGTGGGCGGAGGCCGATGGCGTGATGATAAACTCCGAGCGTAACCTGACACTGATGCAGAAAGCCGTCAATCCGCCCGGCGAAGCAATGGCCGACTGGCAGATCATCGCTCGCGTGGCCTGCGAAATGGGCTATGCGAATGCCTTCAATTATGCTTCGGCAGATGAGGTGTTTGAAGAAATTAAGCGGGCTTGGAACCCAAAAACTGGCTATGACATTCGTGGCGTGAGTTATGCCAAGCTTCGTGAAACGCCGCTGCAATGGCCATGCGCCCCAAACAGTGAGCTTGGCCGCAATCCGATCCGCTACCTCAATGATGGTGTAAGCCAAACACTTAAGGTCGAGGCGGACGGCTCCAGTCCGCGCATCGTGTTTGCGACCGAAAGTGGTAAAGCCTCATTTTTACCCCGTCCGTACCTGCCGCCGGACGAAATGCCGGAAGGTGACTTCCCGTTCGTGCTCAACACAGGCCGTTTGCAGCACCAGTGGCACACGATGACCAAGACCCGAAATATTGTGACGCTCAACAAACTCAACCCTGGCCCTTTCATTGAAATCCATCCCGAAGATGCCGTTGTTCTCGGCATCCAAGAAAAAGATCGGGTGGAAATCCGCTCTCGGCGCGGTCGTGCCATTTTGCCGGCCATCGTTACTGACCGGGTGCGTCCCGGCAATTGTTTTGCGCCCTTCCATTGGAACGATGTATTTGGTGACGACCTGGCGATTAATGCCGTCACCAATGATGCGGTCGATCCTATTTCCCAGCAACCTGAATTCAAGTTCTGCGCGGTCGTTTTGACACGAATTGCAGAAGAAAAGATTCCTCAATCCACGATCAGCAAGGACAACGGCATCCTTGCGAGCGCCAACGCAGGCGCATCGACCACTGACATCAAAGGTTTAAACATGAAGCAGATCGATGCACTGGCCAAACTACTTGGTCTCGACACCGCACCCAGGATTGCGCTGGATGCAGATGAACAAACGTATATGCAGGGTTACCTGACCGGACTACGTACCGAAGAATCATGTAAATCTGGCGGAGTGCCGGTGTTGCCACCGACCGCACCGTTGCAACCTTCCAAACGCCTTTACCTGGATGGCGTACTCGCCGGGTTGTTCTCACGCACTTGGCCGCTCGATGGCGTTACAGCTACGTTGATGGAGTCAAAGCTCAAAGCGACAGCGTTATCACAGTCCCCAGTAACCATTCTTTGGGCTTCGCAGACCGGCAATGCGGAAGGTTTTGCTGCCAAGTGCGCCGAACGCCTGCAATCTGATGGACATAGCATAACGCTTGTCGGTATGGATACGTTTAAGGCTACCGATCTCGTCGGTGTAACAAATTTATTAGTGCTTGCCAGCACTTTTGGTGACGGTGATCCACCGGACAACGGGAGTGCCTTCTGGTGCGACTTGCGGGCAGACAGCGCACCAAAGCTAGAAAGTATGCGGTTCTCCGTCCTTGCCTTCGGGGATTCCAACTACGATCAATTCTGCGGGTTTGGCCGCCAGCTCGATGCCAGGTTGGAAGCACTCGGTGCACAGCGCCTGACCGCCCGCGTCGATTGCGAACCGGAGTTCGAGGAAGCCGCCAAAGCTTGGCTCGATGCGGTTATGCAAGCATTGTCAGGTTTCGTCGTGACTGTCAAGCAGCCCGCGTTGGCACTCGCTGGCGATGCCGATGAACTTACGGTAGAACCATCTGCCGTGCCGATGCCATTAGCATACAATCGCAACCATCCTTTGCACAGCCGACTGCTGCTTAATCGGCGACTAAATGCGGATCATTCCGAGAAAGAAACTAGGCAGTATGCTTTTGAACTGTCGGACTCTGGTTTGGCCTATGAGGCGGGCGATGCGTTGGGTGTCTGGCCGACAAACTGCCCCAAATTGGTTGACGACATGCTTTCGGCACTGAAGCTCCCGGCTGCCACCGCCATATCGGTGAAAGGTTATGGTGAATTGCCGCTGGCTGAAGCCCTTTTGCGGCACTTCGAGATTACCCGTATCTCGCCGGAACTGCTGCAATTTGTCCGCGAGCGTTCGGGCAGCGAAACCCTTGCGGCATTGATGGTTGACGAACGGAAAACTGACCTCAAAAATTGGCTATGGGGCAGACAGGTTATTGATTTGCTGCAAGCGTTCCCGATCCAGGTGGAAGCCGCCGACTGGCTCGCCGTGCTCAAGCGCTTGCAGCCGCGCCTGTACTCAATCTCTTCCAGCCCAAAGGCATACCTGACGCAGGTACACCTGACCGTCTCGACCGTACGCTACGCTCGCGAAGGCAGACCGCGCGGTGGCGTATGCTCGACCTTCTTGGCTGACCGGGCTGCTGAGGTTGGTGTGCCCATCTTCGTGCAAAAATCTACCCACTTTCGTCCGCCGAAGAACCCCGACACGCCCATGATCATGGTCGGGCCTGGCACCGGCATCGCACCATTCCGCGCCTTCCTGCAAGAGCGTCAGGCAATCGGTGCGAAGGGCCGTAACTGGTTGTTCTTTGGTGAACAGCACGCCGACAAGGATTTCTACTACCAAGATGAACTTGAAGACATGCAAAAGAATGGCATCCTGCACAAGCTTGACACAGCTTTTTCGCGTGACCAGGCCGAAAAGGTCTATGTGCAGCACCGGATGGTCGAACAGGGGGCGCAACTTTGGGCTTGGCTACAAGACGGCGCTTACTTCTATGTTTGTGGCGACGCAAGCCGCATGGCCAAGGATGTAGACCATGCACTGCGTGAAGTGGCGCGTATGCAAGGAGGATTAAGCGAAGAAGCCGCTAAAGTTTATGTCCAACAACTGGCAAACGACAAACGATATCTACGTGACGTATATTAATTGCCCCCCATTTTTCATTAACGTTATTTATATTACTATATAGCGTAGCATTCTCAAGCCGTTTTATTACTACGACGGCTTTCAGGGAATTAGCGTCCGGCATTATTGATCGATCTGTGTTACCGGCACAATTTGCTCGATGGGGCGAAAGGTAAGACTAAAATTTATGTTAAATTATAGTTTTGAATCAATATAATAAAAATTGGCTTGTTTAATTTTGGAGGGGAATCATGAAAACCACGTTGCTATATTTCTTGGCTGCGCTACTGTTCTGTCTAAATTGGCAAACTGCCTGGGCAGAAAAACCTGATTTCGCACAGGTCAAAAAAAATTATTACGACACCCATCCTGGCAAAGGCAGCCACGGTGAACATTGGCAACCAATCCCAATTCAAAAATACTGGAATCCTAAGGATTTTTATACGCCCCCGAAAACAATTCAAGGCGAATTTAGTCAGGAAAATTGCGTTGGCTGTCATGAGGCAACGACTCCTGGCGCTTATCACGCCTGGAAAAAAGGTGTCCACAGCAATTTGGCAGCAATTCGCAACATCCCCGATACCGATGTACGTGCTTATAAAAAGGCAAAATTGACAGAAGTTGAAAACAATCTGCATGACCTCGGCTTGCTGGAGCAAGGCCAACAACTTGGGCAAGTCGGTTGTATCGATTGCCACGGTGGTGTAGGTAAAAAGACCATCGACCATGCCAAAGACTTGATAATGCCAGACCGCGCTGCTTGCGGAACGTGCCATCAAAATGAATTTGCCGAAGCGGAATCCGAAAAAAGCCAGGAATGGCCGCAAAAGCAATGGGATAAAGGCCATCCTTCCCATGCCGTCGATTGGGCAGCCAATGTTGAAAATGCGGTTTGGGCGGCCATGCCTGAACGGGAAGTCGCACAAGGCTGCGATTCTTGCCACTACCAGCAAAACAAATGCGATGGCTGCCATACCCGGCATACTTTCTCCGTTGCCGAAGCAAGGCAACCGGAAGCGTGTTCGACTTGTCACAATGGCGCTGACCATAATGAATTTGAGAACTTTATGCTGTCCAAGCATGGAACGCAGTTCCTGACCATGGGTAAAAAGGATTGGAATTTTGATGTGCCGCTGAAAGATGCATTGACTAAGGGTGGCTATACCGCGCCGACTTGTCAGCTTTGCCATTTCGAATTTCACG
>PMDM01000335.1 GCA_003155565.1 Methylococcaceae bacterium
CCCTTAAACAAACAGACTCTGAGCAACAGGCAAATAAAGGAAAAAGAAAAAGTTGACCAGAAACCTGCTCAAAGAAAACTTTGCCCTAAAAGAAACCCAATGCACCATAATTTCCGACAAACAAAAAGCCATTCTTACCCTACTCTCTGATGGGCAATTTCATTCAGGCACTGAAATGGCTGAAGCGTTGAATATCAGCCGTTCAGCAGTCTGGAAACAGTTAAATGGCTTAGCTGATCTGGGATTACACCACGCTGCCGTTAGCGGCAGAGGTTACCGGTTGGAAAGGCCGTTGGAATTGCTGGATGAACACAAAGTTTTAGCAGCTATTGACGAACGGACTCGCGTATTAATAAATTCATTTAAAATATTTGACCAAATCCCTTCCACCAATACGTATTTAGTAGAACGCGCCTTGGAAAATGCGCCTTCAGGCTCTGTCTGTTTTGCCGAGCAACAAACCGCTGGCAAAGGACGGCGGGGGCGGCAGTGGGTTTCGCCATTCGGCAGCAACATTTACTTGTCGATACTTTGGCGTTTTCAAACCAGCCCAATGGCTATTTCAGGCCTGAGCCTTGCGATTGGTGTCGCTGTTATCCGGGCGCTTAAACTCCACTATAGCGATATGTTTCGTTTAAAATGGCCCAATGACATTTATTATCAGGACAAAAAACTGGGCGGTATTTTGGTTGAAGTTTCAGGTGAGTCTGATGGCCCTTGCACGGCGGTCATCGGCCTGGGCTTGAATATCTACTTACCTGAAACGGAAGCCGCTGCAATTACCCAGCAATGGACTGATTTAACCCAAGTTACTGGTCAACTACCCTGTAGAAATGCCTTGGCAGCAACCTTACTCGACCAGTTATTTCTAGTTATTGCAGAATTTGAAGACATTGGCATTACGGATTATCTGGACGAATGGCGTGAATACGATTGCCTCAAAGACAAACCTGCAACGCTGTTCATCGGGCAACACAGCTATGATGGCATAGTGAAAGGCATTGATGACAATGGGCTGTTGCTGCTAACCCGACCCGATGGCAGCACCCAGGCTTTTGCTTCTGGCGAAGTCAGTTTTAGTGGCAACGCCTTATGAACCTATTGATCGACATGGGCAATACTCGGCTCAAGTGGGCAGTCTGCGACAATCTCGACATCCTTCCTGGACTTCCCATTACTAATCCAGATATTACTCGAAATGCACTTCTTCAATTATGGCAAGCCATTATCCCGCCCGATCAATTAGCGATTTCTTGTGTCAGCACCAGCCATCTATTCGACTTGGTTATATCGGTAGCTAACGAACTCTGGCCTGAGATAACGATTATTAGAGCTAAATCTGAAGCACAAGGATTTGGTATTGTTAGTGCTTACCACGAACCGGAAAAGCTAGGCGTTGACCGTTGGTTAGGCATAATAGCGGGCTATAACAAATATCGAAAAGCACTTTGTATCGTCGGTTGCGGCACGGCTATTACGGTGGATGCCGTCGATGCTTCAGGTAAGCATCTAGGCGGCTTGATTAGCCCAGGTTTGCGGTTAATGAAAGAAGCGCTAGCAAAAGGCACTGAAAATCTCAGCTTGAACGAAACCGCTTACCCGTTTGGCCTCGCAACAAATACCGATGCCGCCATCCATAATGGTACGTTATCAGCCGCTTGTGGACTTATCGAACTCGTGTTAAAAGGTCAGTCTGACACTACGCAGTTACTTTTAACGGGCGGAGATGCTGAAGCCATCACCACCCACATATCAAGACCCGCCATTATCGATCCTGACTTGGTGCTGCGTGGATTGGCCTTAACGTTACATAAGCCATCATGAAAATACTTTGCCTAACAGTCCTCTTAGCCAATATTTTTTTGCTAATGTGGGAATACAGAAGTGGAGCTTTCACAAGCCATAAGGAAAACCCTGAGCAACAGGCTATCAAAGGGAAAGAGCAAATTTTTTTAGTCCATGAACTGAAAAAAGAACCGCCGTCTTTGTTGCCAAACAGAAGTCAGGAAACACAAATGGATGCGTACAAACCTGATAGCCCAATTAAAGACAACATAGACACGACAACAACTAAGCAAGCCGAATATCCTCAAATCCAGTTGCCCTGAGAATAACCCAGTTTAGCGCTGACTTGTTAACGCTGACGGTTTTGAATAAGCCAGGTAAATATACAGAAAAAACTGCGTTCCAAAGATCAGGTTGCCCATTAATAAATGGATAGGTTGGGCTACTGGCGGCACACCCAGCCTATCAAGGCATATCCCTGCAATGATCGCCGTAACTATCAACCCCACCAACAATAAACCTGCCCTAAAAATAAGAGCAGCCTTGTCAAATCCTTGGAAGATTTTCCAAAACAGCCAACCGTTCGTAAACAAAATAATCGAAGAAAATGAACGGTGTACATAAAAAATAATGGGAAAATCGTCGCGCCAGTATTGCCGGTCAATATAAGCGTGTCCGTTGGCGATCATGTCAACCGCCTCCCTGACTTGCGTACCCATAACCACCTGCAATAGCGTCATCAACATAGCCGCAACCAGCACCTTTTTGAATTTATCCGGCAATGCGCTGACATCTAAATAACCCCAATGCGCCTT
>PMDM01000076.1:0-2885 GCA_003155565.1 Methylococcaceae bacterium
AATGTGTTGCTGCCGTTTCCGAACAAAGAACTGGCGGACTCCGATTCAATATCGAATCTGAAGCTGGATTCCGTGCTGGGCATCCGAACGGATGCCAACGGCATCGTATGGATGCTGGATAATGGTATGCGTAGCGGTGTAACGCCTAAGCTGGTGGGGTGGGATACCAAAACCAATAAACTACATCAGGTCATAAGGTTACCGCCCCCGATAGCACCCAAGGATGAATTTGTTAACGATTTTACCGTTGATACCCGTCATCATCATATTTTTATCAGCGATCCTGCGGGTGGTGCAAATGCCGCACTGATTGTCGTCAACCTGAACACGGGAACGGCGAGGCGCGTACTTGAGGGGCATGCCAGCGTGATTCCTGAAAATATCGACTTGATCATTGATAAGGTGCCGATTCAGGTTAAGGATAAATCCGAGCAACTGGTTCGTTCTCACATTGGAGTCAACCCGATTACCGAAGACTTGGACAACGAATGGGTTTATTTCGCCCCGATGCACGGATTCAGCCTATACCGGATAAGAGCAGATGACTTGGTGAATGAAAAACTGGATGCCAAGGTTTTGGCAAGCCGAGTTGAACGCTATAGCGATAAGCCGATTTCGGACGGCATTACGATAGATAAGGATAACAACATTTATCTAGGCGATTTGGCGAATAATGCGATTGGCGTTATTTCTCCGGACAGGAAATATCGGCGACTTGCCGAGGATTCAAAGCTTTCTTGGGTTGATTCATTTTGCTTTGGACCGGCAGGACAATTGTATGCTGTGGTTAATCGACTGCATCAATCTGCAATATTGAATGGCGGGGTATTGAAAGCTAAACCGCCTTTTTATCTGCTAAAGGTTAAATCCCTGGCTTCCGGCTTGCCTGGGCGATAAAACAAGATTCATGCGTTATCTATGTTCCGGCCAATCACTGTAATCTTGTCCCGTAACCAACTATGGGCAGGGTCTTTGTCCCGTAATGGATGCCAGATCATGACTAAGTCGTAGGTTGGAAGTTCGATAGGAACTGGGTATATTTCTAAGGGCACGAACTTGGTAAACCGTTTAGCAAGCTTATAGGGGAGCGATAAAATCATGTCCGTTTGCGCAACGATTAACGGTGCGGATAGAAAGTTGGGGACAATTAATTTAATTCGCCGTTCTTGTCCCATTTCCGCCAAGTATTGGTCGATAATGCCCGCCGGGGTTCCTTTCCAGGATATAAGCATGTGCGGAACAGCTATGTATTCTTCCAGTGATGGTTCGCGTTGAATGATAGGATGATTTTTCCTGACGACACAAACCATTTGGTCGCCAAATAAAGTTTGGCAACTCAAATGCGCAGGCGGATTTAAGATCGATATGAAGCCGAGCACAACATCAAGACTGCCGTTTTCCAGTTGGGTAACCGGAAATGATGCCTCTGTGCGTTTGACATGAATATCAATGCCTGGTGCCGTTTGCTCGATTAATTCCGACAATTGCGGCATTAACAAAAACTCAATGTAGTCCGTAGCGGCTAGTGCAAAATGTCGTTGGCTGGTGCTAGCCTCAAATTCGATAGGCGGCTGCACGAGCTGTTCCATATCAGCCAGTAAAACTCTAACCGGCTCAATCAAGGCGAGCGCACGTTGCGTTGGCTTCATCCCGGTAGGCGTTTTCACCAGTAAAGGATCATCCAGTTGTTGGCGCAGTCTGTGCAGAATATGGCTCATCGCCGATTGGGTAACAAACATCTGTTCCGCAGCGCGAGTCACGTTTAACTCCCGCATAAGCACATCAAATGCCACCAGTAAATTGAGGTCAAATGTTCTTAATGAAGACATTGGCGTATTTTCTTAATGGTCAAAATCGTTTTGATTTAACTAAATAGTAACCAAATTAAGTGCTTATCGGCTATGAATTACGTCAATGAGCACATGAAATTTATACATTTAACAAAGCTGCTGTTTCAACCTATTGTATGTCCCAAGCGTGCTGTTTGGTTTCAATCGTTCCCTCCTCAAGGACAGGTAGCAAACTAGGACGGCATGCTCATCTTTTCTGGATAAGTCTATCAGACTTATGTATCGCTTATTAGGAGAAACAAGTATGTCTGCAAATCTTTCAACCCGAACATTTCGGCCTTATACCGGAGAAAAAGCCCGGATCACCCGCGCTTATGATTATCTTATCCTGGTCTTGGCTCTTTTTCTGTTTATCGGTGCCTTTCATCTGCATTTTGCGCTGACCGTCGGCGACTGGGATTTCTGGGTGGACTGGAAGGACCGGCAATGGTGGCCGCTGGTTACGCCGCTGATGGGCATTACCTTTCCCGCCGCGGTGCAGGCCGTCATGTGGGAAAAGTTTCGTTTGCCGATGGGAGCAACCTTGTGCGTTACGGCCTTATTGATTGGAACCTGGATAGCCAGGGTATTCGCCTATCACTACTGGAATTATTTCCCCATTAACATGGTTTTGCCCGCCACCATGCTGCCGGGCGCGCTGGTCCTGGACGCTATTTTGATGTTGAGCAACAGCCTGACGATCACGGCGATTTTTGGCGGTGCGGCTTTTGCGCTGCTGTTCTACCCCAGCAACTGGCCGATCATCGGCCTGTTTCATGTGCCTGTTGAGTACGGCAATGGCCAATTGACCGTCGCTGATTTGTTCGGCTTTGAATACATACGTACCGGCATGCCGGAATATTTGCGCATCACCGAACGCGGCACTTTACGCACTTACGGCCAATATGCGACGCCGCTATCGGCCTTTTGCTCGGCCCTGTTATGCACGCTGATGTATACCTTATGGTGGTATATCGGGAAGTGGTTCGCAACCGTTCGTTACCTTAACAAAATCTGAGGGAGGACTGAGTTATGAAAACGCTATTAATAAAATGT
>PMDM01000076.1:2944-3629 GCA_003155565.1 Methylococcaceae bacterium
GGGCCGGTTCTGATCAGGACCGAACGCTATTTGAACGGCAAACCCTTCATGAATTCCGTGGCCTTGCAGCCGGGGGGCGATTACAACTTCAAGATTGTGCTCAAAGGAAGATTGCCGGGGCATTATCACATCCATCCCTTCTTTAACCTGAAAGACGCAGGACAAGTAATGGGGCCGGGCGTATGGCTGGACATAGCCGGTAATGCTGATGACTTTACCAATGAGGTCAAAACCATCAACGGCGAGCTGGTCGATATGGAAACCTATGGCCTGAGCAACGGCATTCTCTGGCATGTTTTCTGGGGTGTGCTGGCGACGGCGTGGCTGCTCTGGTGGGTGCGGCGGCCTTTGTTTATTGCCCGGTACCGAATGCTGCAAGCGGGTATGGAAGATGAGTTGGTCACGCCAAAAGACCGGTTAATCGGTAAAGCCATACTGATTGGCGTGCCTGTGCTGGTGCTGGCTGCCAATGCCATGACGACCAGCCAGTATCCGAACACGATTCCGTTACAGGCCTCGCTGGATCAGATTCTGCCGCTTTCGGCTCAGGTGAACGCTGGCGTGGTCGATGTCGAAACCTTGAAAGCCGAATACCGGGTGCCGGACCGTGCTATGACTTTCAAACTAAAAATAGTCAATCGCAGCGACAAGCCGATTCGAATAGGCGAATTTACTACCGCCAATG
>PMDM01000374.1 GCA_003155565.1 Methylococcaceae bacterium
CGGTCAGGATGGGGTTGTTCTGCTTCCGGCTCATGAGGATGTCGACGATCTGGCGGATCTCGTCGTCGCGACCGAC
Source organism: Methylococcaceae bacterium (assembly GCA_003155565.1). Lineage (GTDB taxonomy): Bacteria > Pseudomonadota > Gammaproteobacteria > Methylococcales > Methylomonadaceae > Methyloglobulus. The sequence continues at coordinate 77 of PMDM01000374.1, forward strand.
GACCGGATCGATCTTGCCGTCCCGCGCCTGCTGCGTGAGGTCGACCGTGAAGCGCTTGAGCGCGTCGCCGCGGCCCATCTGGGCCGGCGCCATCGAGCCGCTGGCCTCGCCCGGGGACGCGCCGCCGCCGACGGCAGTGCCGTCAAACGCAGGCGAGTTGTCTTCCGGGGAACCCTCGCAGATCTTGCCGAGCTCGTCGCCGAGCGCCTCGACCTTGACCTTCTCGAACTCGCGCGAGATCCCGAGCAGCGCCGCGCGCAGGCTGCGGGTCTTGAGCATGCCAAACAGCCAGATGCCGGTGCGCACTTCGCTGCCGCCGAACAGCAGCGTCGCGTAGACCCAGCCGCGCTCCACGGATTCCTCGAGGTTGGCCGCGAGGTCCGAGATCGCCGTCGCCCCGCGCGGCAGACGGTCCAGGGACTCGGTGAGATCCTTGGCGAGACGCGCAGGCTCGAGGTTGTAGTGGCGGATGATGCGATGCAGATCGGAATCCTGTAATTGTAGGATTTGATGTAGCCAATGGATTAGCTCTACGTAGGAATTGCCGCGTATTTTACAAAAAACTGTGGCGCTGTCGATCCCTTTGTAAGCAATATTATTGAGTTTACCGAACAGAGCCGTACGGCTGATTGCGGTCATTATATTTTCTCCCTAGCGAGATACAAATCATTGGCATCGTATTGTCTTGTACTGGTTTGCAGCCAGCTTGTCCAGCCGAGCTGGCCGTATTTTCCGAGTTGCGTGGCAGGCACTTCATTTTTCTTGAGCATAAGGTTCAAGTCCCAGTTCAATTCGAAGCCGACATAATTATTGACCAAGGCAAGCACATTTTTTAGCCTGTTTCCAGTGGGCAGAAAATTTTCATATTCATTCAGGCTCAACGGGCCCATCGTAATACGGAATTTATGTTGACATTGCCAAGTGCTGACACCGATTACTGCCGAAACACCGAGTTGTCCGGTCATCTGGTTGCTGTCCAGGTAGCAGTAGCTGTTTTTTGGTATTGCCAGCCATTCTCCGATAAGTTCTTGGACCTTAACTGGAATCCTAAAAAAATCTTTTAACATCGATACCAGGCCTTCACAGTGTTTTGTATGGCAACCCAGATGGGCGGCGAAATGTAATTTAGTATGATCGGGAATGCTATCCCTATTTTGTAAGGAGGGCATCCCAATACCCAGCAATGACCCTACATAATCAGCAAACCGATCCTTCTCTGGTCGGTCGAGATGGACTGTTGGTTCCTTATCAGCCCAGGCGCGATAAAACAAGCAGAGCAGACGGTGATGGAACATATCGGCAAAATCAGCCAACGTCGAATCTTTTGCGTCGCGTATCCGGTTGCGGGTATATTCGGTAAGGTGCAGCGGTAAAGGCCCGTTAGGCCCGAATAAACCGAAAAACAGCACTTTTAATTGCTTTGCATCAGGTGTATTCCTAAAGGATGACAATGTTGATGGGGCAAATTGCAGGCTTGGTGTTTGCCCCAACCGAATCGGATCATCAACCGGACGTGCGGAATATCCCAAGCGTGGACGTGAGCTATAAAAACATTCCAACTCCCGCAACGNNGAATAGGGTCATCAACCGGACGCGCTGAATATCCCAAGCGTGGACGAGTGCTGTAAAAGCATTCCAATTCCCGCAACGCTGCATAGAACCCGAAAGCATAGGGTTCTTTTGCAAGATCGGCCAATAGGCCTAAATCAGCGTTCTGGTTCCCGTGCGTACCGGCCATCGCATTATCTCTCCGCGTTCCCTAGTCTTAACCACAACTTGGGTGAAGCTGTTTATTGAAACGTATTTACTAATGAATTTTTCTAGGACTGCAGCCAAAAGAAAGCAACCGATACCTGCAAACGCCGATTCATCAAAGGTTAGGGTTATTTCCAATCCACGTCCAAAACACATAGGGCCAGCAACGGGGACACGTAGCACTACAGGCCTGCTTTCTGCGTTAAGCAAGCCGTCGATCTGCTTCGTAAAGACGGGTTCTGAATAATCGGCATAAAGCCTAAGCAGATCGCGTAAACCGTCAGCGCCCTGGCTGTCGTCATGGTCGATTATACTGAGGTAGTTCAATGACAGATGGCTAAGTAAACGCCACGCATGTTGGCCTTCCGCATGGGACGGTTTAGGGTCGGTCGGCCCGGCCAGGCAGCGCACTGCATCTACTGGGGCGCTGATTTCCAGGGTAAAATCAGTGTCTCCTTCTCCGAGTAGTAGCAACATAGGCAGATCGCGATTGGTGCATAAGGTATTTACGCCCAGTTGTTTCAACTCACTACTGAAAGGTGTCGCACTGCTGTCCACTAATGAAACAAGAACTTCGCTGCCCAGATAAGGGGCTTTTAGTTTTCCTGCACCGCCACTGCCCGAGGCAAGGCTAGGTTCTCGACGCTCTGTGTAATAGGCAATTTTGTCGGTAGGATTGGTTTCTTGCCGATTGGTATAAAAAGGAAGGAAAATCCTTTCCATCGCAGCACCGGAACCATATCCAGCAACTTCCGTAACTGTGTGGACTTCAAAGTCGCTTTGTGCAGTCTTGTCGACAATAATCTGATGCTCGGTGCTGCGATGATTCAAATGGATGCGGTCTGCCCGTTTCGGAAAAAGGTTGATCGCCGGGGTGCAATAAAGCGAAAAATTATCTTTGCTAACTACGTCTTCCAGTTCTGGTTTTGCCACATTGAGCAAGATAATGACTTCTATGGCAGTTTCGCTGCAACGGCCAACTGCCGATTCTAAATTCATCAGCTCAAAAAACAAAAACCGTTCGGGTAATGCGAAATATTCCTGTAATAATCGATAACCATTGAAAGAAGGCGATAAATAAGGAAGCAGTGCATCTTGCTCCGCAAACCCCAGGGGCTGCAAGGAGTTAGTGATTTTCTCCCGCCACGGGGGATTTAGGACGGCAGGTTGGATAACAACTGAAACGCAATGCCCGATGATTAATTCATACAGTTGCGAAGGCAAAGCACCGATGCCATGAAGGTAGATGGGTAAGCTTTCGATAGGCAGGGAGTTGACAGGCATGTCAAGTACCGTCTCCAATTTTAGCCTTATTGCCGATTTGACACCTTGAATGCTCGGATCGGCATAGCGTAGGGCAGGACCCAAAGGCAAATAAGCGGCTTCGGTCAATTGTAACGGCCACAGCTTCAGTTCGTGGGCCGTACGGAATTCACATTTTGTTCGTCCTTTAATGTCGGTTGTGCTGAGCAATCGGGTATGTTTAGGTAAAACAAAACCTGACTCAGCAACGCCGCCTTTCAGGTCTGGCTTGAACTGTACTACCATCATCGAAGGTTGAGAAGCCAAATAGTGCGGATAAACCATTTCCAGCAAATGCTGGGTAAATCGGGGAAATTCTGCATCCATTTTCAATTGAATGCGAGCGGTCAGGAAAGCAAATCCTTCCAGGAGACGTTCAACGTACGGATCCGCACATTCGGTGCGACCTAAATCGAGTCCTGCGGCTATTCTTGGATGTTGGTTGGCAAATTCCATACCCATTTCACGTATGAACCGTAATTCCCTCTGGTAGTACTCAAGCATCTTGGGATTCATGTACGATTCTCCATAGGACGATAGTCATAGACCGAAACGGTGCCATCTTCCAACTCGAATTCCGTTCGTAAATGCAAGTGCAGAGGTTGCGGCTCCGCCCACAGATCGCCTTCAATTTCGAAGGCCAAGGCATTATGGTCGAACATAGTCTTATCGGCTATCACCTGCACCGATAAAGTACGCCGGATTATCCGTGGCTCGTAATTAACAATAACCTGTTTCATTAAGCGTTCGATATAAGCAGGATCAAAACCTGATACCGTTTTTCCTGTCAAATCAGGTATTCCATAATTCAGCACCGAGCTTGCAACATCAGGGTAGCCGTCCAAATCTTGCTGCGGGGAGTATTGGCTGGCGTTTAACAACCAATCCAGATCCCGTTTGACACAAGCGCGTATTTCATGCAATGAACTTACCGAAGTGGTTAAAACAGTGAATTGCACACGTAGTTCATCGAGTTGCTGCTGCAATTCTAGCTGCCGTTTTTGGCTTTCTTCCGTTTTAGTTGTCATTTTCCCCTGTGACAATTCGGCCAGCGATTTTTCGATGCCGGCGATTTTTTCTTTTTGGTTGCGAATTGAAGTGTTGATCGGGTCGTCATCAGTCAACCGACCAAGCAAAGAAGGCAAAAAGCGCTCTTTAGGCAGCGTTCTAGCCACCTGAATGCTCCGGCGTTGTTTCTGACTGAATATCAAAACAAATTGAGCGCACATCCAGCAGCGGGTAATCCGCCGTTTCAGTGGTCAATATTTTTTGGCCTAATCCCAAGAAAAGGTCATTACCGCAATCTTCCCACACAGTTTTTCTGGACAACGCCAGTAAAGGGTCGTCAGTTCTGTATGAAGCGGGATAACGTGCAGGTATAACGCCATAACTTTCGCCACCGTTAACCCAAGCGAAGTGGGCTGGCAGCCATGCGATGTCCCTAAGATCGGCGGGCTTATCTATACTGACTGATGCTATACATCGCAGTGGCACCCACAAATAACGGCCTTCAACAATGGCTTCCATTACCGGGCCCAACCTGGAATCACTGTCCGCCACCCACTCGAATGCCATCCCATCAATGTTGCCGGAAATTGCTGGAGCCAATTCAAAGGCACGACTACGCAGTTCTTGCGATTTAAGGTATTGTCCTTGAGCCGACAATTTTAGCGCTTGCAACAATAAAGCGATCCACTCCTCCGGCTTTCCGAAGACCACTGGATCCTGGTGGCCTAGAAAAACTTCCTCCCTAAACCTCTCACAGTTGATTACTTGCTTGTACATAGCAACCATCGCCAAAGCACCGTCATCCAACTCACCAGCAACATTCAACTGCGTCAATGCGCGATCCCATTGCCCCATAACAGCTAATAGCTGAAACAGGAAAACGCGATATTCAACCTTGGCAGGCTGCGCCCGCACCTGCTCCTGTAGCTGCTGCAATGCGGCATTTAAATCGCCTTGCTTAACGTATTCATCTGCTGTCATTTTGTACACCGCTCATGCGTACTTCACCGACAAGGCAGACTGGAACACAACGTCTGCCTCGGACTTATCTTTCCAACTCTATAGCGTGTCCTATGCACCTTCATTAGTTTTCAAATCGAATTTTTTCGGCCCCACGTCAGTACCCTTACTACCGTCATCTTTGGCAGGGGTATAAGTCCAGCTGATTTTGTCATAGACAAAACTGACCGATTCAACAGGCCTCTCAGATCCACCGCCGCCGACATTTATCGACGAAACCATGGCGTTCTCCATCTCGTATTTCCAATAACAGAATTTTTCACCACTATCCTGCCAAACTTCAAGCACAAGTTTTGCGATATGTTTGCCTTGGGCGCAAAAAAGATGCAAATCAGGGCTGGCTTTATCGACCAGTTTCATGACCGTTAAAGCTTGAAAATCTGCACGTGCCGCAGCACGGCCTCCAGTCCCGCTCGGGCCTGATGACGGTTGCGATAAGCCAT
>PMDM01000073.1 GCA_003155565.1 Methylococcaceae bacterium
CAAGACCTGCATTCACTTTACCCCCAGGAACATACAAATTAATATCGCCTCCTGAAACAGTTTGTAACTTACTGTAAAAAAGGCTTAAATCACCTTTCCAATGATTACCAGGAAATAGCGCAGCTATTGCATCATATCCGCCTTTGTTTCCAACAGATTTATTATCTGCAGATGCGGAACCGGCCACTTTGAGCTCATTAAAAAATACTTGGGACAACAAAGCATTTAACTGAGCCTGAACAGGAAGTGATTCATCCCCTTTTAAGCTTTTAAATTCGTTAAATGCATCCGCCACCGACAAAGCGGCGTTCCCTGAACGCTGCCTCATAAACTCAGCTATCAATATTTTAGCCTGATCAAATTTTCCTGCGTATAAGGGGTTAGGTTGGTATTTGCTTATAAACCCCGCATAATCGGGGTTAGTGCCACTCAGCCCCACCAATACGTCTAGGGATGTGCCTTTACTCGGCAAGGTAGCATTAAATAGATTCCCGACAGTTGATAAGCCAACAGAGGATCCCAAATCCAGATCCCTTCCAGTTTTAACCGATGTATCGCCAGGGCCAGCTATTTCAATCTTGTAGAACTTGCTTTTAGTTGTATCTAAATTCCCGTCAGAAGTTAAGCTGGTTGTAAACCTTAAATCACGTCCAGCTGAAATGATAGAGGCATCATTTTGATTGATTTGCTGAATTTTAATTGGGGTATTAATCAGATCACGTCCAGCTTGGATAATTGATTGCTTGGGGAAATTAATCGACACTGACGATATATCACCATTCTGAGTTACCAGCCTGTTGAGCGCTTTATCATCAGCATGAACTGGTTTGATGGCATGGACTAGGTTTCTCACCTGCCCGTCATCATTATTTATTAATGTAGTGTCAAATGTGTTTGCCACAAATGTCAGAGTTGATCCAGACAAGTCAGTTAAAGGTGACCTTGCATTCGGCAACTGGCTCAAATCAGCGTCCGACATGATGATACTACGTTGCCCATTAGTGGAATTAATATCCTGTTTCGCTAAAATATCTACATTCGAGACAGCAGATGGAAAGAGTATTATGTCGTTATCAAAATGGACACTGCCATTAAACGCACTTGCATTAAGCGTTCCAGGATATAAATGAGTTAATATTTGCTCAAAAGGGCTGACAATATTCATTATTCCTGAAATTGTGCTTGTGTCCGCGCCTAAATGGATGTCACCGGACAAAGTTTTTAAGCCGATATTACTTTTATCGGAGTAGCTAAAAAACTTAGTGCCATGTTGGTTTGAACCCGAGATGCTACTCAAAACCATCGCATCGGAAACCGCGCCTACCTTGATGCCTTGATTAGCCGTGAGTGTTAACTTGCTATTACCGCCAATTGGATCGCTTTGATCACCGCTCAATATAATTTGCGGGCCTGCTTTAAAGGCATTTCTGTTACCCGTCGCGTTACTACCCTTGATTTCACCACCTGCTGAAATGTTACCTTCGCCTTTGCCCAAGAAATAAGCTCCGCCACTAATGTTACCTCCAGCATTCACCCGCATTTGCCCACCGCCATTTATTTGCACGATGTTATTATTAAAGTCCAGGCCTTGCTGTTTGCCAGTCGTGGGTAACATCACGGAAAGATCGTCCATATTCCCCCCTGAGGAGATATCAACCCTGCCGCCACCAAATGACCCAATATTTTGTTGAAATTGGCTGGCATCAACTGCCCATGTAGTCAAATTATTCTCTTCGGGGAAAGGGGTATTGGGATCAAAGTGACCTTGCCGTTGTAGCCAAGGATCAAGAAACTGATTGCTGACTGCGCCCTTAATATCAGCACCTGCACGAATAACCAGTTCACCGCCATCAATCGGATATTCTCCAATAATCTGGGATATAAGTGTTACGCCTTCCAAGGCTCCAGTTCCAATGTGAGTTCCATCCAAAGTGCCATAACTATTATTTACATCTGCACGGCCTACGTTATAAACGGTTGATGTTTGGTCAAACAGTTTAAAATTACCGCCCGAAGCCAATTTAATATCGCCAGTACCTGTGTGTACGCTTGCATTAGATCCTATGGTCAGGTCTTTTGCGGTGGGGTTAGCCGCTTTTTCAACAGGGCTTATTTCAGTGGTGGCGAACTTATCGGCACTGGTTTGGTCGGCACCTGACACCAATTGGAATGACCAAGAATCGCCTGTTTGTAAAGCGCCTCCTTGAAAACCATCGGTAATGGAACTATTTACATTCAATTTCCCACTGGTAGTGATAATCAAAGAGCCTGGAGTATCCGCGTTTTGTCCAAAGCGTTGGGTTGAAAAATCCCATGCGTTTGCAAGCGTCAGGTCGCCGGTATAGTCAACCTCGACACCGGGACGCAAGCGGATACCGCTACCCAGCGTTGTACTAACATTCTGCGCCGCCGTAGTCATATAACTAGCGGTCTCCCCATTAATCTTCGTAATATCCGTACTGCCAATTTGGCCAACAGTAGCAAGATCGGCATTGTTATATTTTTTCACGCCTTCCGCAAAAAACTGGCTATAACCCTGAACTGTTCCGGCAATAGGTTTAATATTAATACCTCCAGCAGTACGC
>PMDM01000348.1 GCA_003155565.1 Methylococcaceae bacterium
TTGATTCCTGAATTTGTTGGCCGCTTACCTGTGGTCGCCACATTGGATGAGCTGGATGAGCAGGCCTTGATAAAAATTTTGACAGAACCCAGAAATGCCCTTATCAAACAATACCAACACCTATTTGAAATGGAAGGCGCGGAATTGGAGTTTAGGGAAGGGTCACTAGGTGCTATTGCCAGAAAATCCATGGAAAGGAAAACAGGCGCTAGGGGCTTACGGACTATCGTGGAGAACGTCCTGCTCAACACCATGTATGAGCTGCCATCTGCCGATAATATCAGCAAGGTTGTGGTCGATGAGAGTGTCATAATGGGCGAGTCAGAGCCTTATTTGGTCTATGAAACTGAAAAGATAAAAGCTTAGATAAAGCAGGTAGCGAGGAACTAATAAAAAGGAGCTTTAATTTGCAAAGCTCCTTTTTTGTTTCTGGGGCCCTGATGAATTGCCCAAGCTTAATAATATTGTTAAGTCCATCTAACTAAATACATTTCATTCTTGCTATTTGAAATAACATCCCCATAATCGGATTTATTGCACGTTAAAACGCCATTCATGGAAACACAGAAGATGAAAGAGCCAGAAATGTTAGTACCGGTATTGCCCCTAAGGGATGTTGTCGTTTATCCCCACATGGTCATTCCTTTGTTCGTTGGCAGAGAGAAATCTATCGACGCGTTAAACGCCGCTATGCTGGAAAACAAGCAAATCTTGCTGGTAGCCCAGAAAGAAGCGGGCGTTGATGAGCCTGAATTTGCCGATCTTTATGAGGTCGGCACTTTAGCCAATATCCTTCAGTTATTGAAACTGCCGGATGGGACGGTTAAGGTGTTGGTGGAAGGCAGCGAACGCAGTCAAGTCATCAGGTATCAAGAAACCGGAAGTTTCAATTCGGCGGTTGTAACAAAAATTAATGATATTTTGCTCATTTCAGAGCAAAAACTGGATGCCTTGAAACGTACAGTCATGAATTCCTTTGACCAATACGTTAAATTCAACAATAAAATTCCACCTGAAGTCCTCAACGTTTTAACCGGCGTTGATGATCCCAGCCGTCTTGCAGACACGATGGCCGCCCATATTGCTATCAAGATTCACGAAAAACAAGTGATACTCGAAACTGCCGACATCGAGCAACGTTTAGAAGTCTTGATGGCGCTGATGGAAGGTGAAGTCGATATCCTTGAAATGGAAAAGAAAATCCGTGTGCGTGTGAAGCAGCAGATGGAGAAAAACCAAAGGGAATATTATCTGAACGAGCAGATGAAAGCCATCCAAAAGGAATTGGGTGATATGGACGATGTACCCAATGAAATTGAAGATTTGGAAAACAAAATCGAAGATGCGGGTATGTCCAAAGAGGCGAAAACCAAGGCCAGTACTGAGTTGAATAAGCTCAAACTTATGTCCCCGATGTCGGCTGAAGCTACAGTCGTGCGGAATTATATCGACTGGATGGTGAATGTGCCGTGGAAGAAAAAAACCAAGGTCACGCGGATATTGAAAGATGCTGAACAAGTCCTGGAATCTGAGCATTACGGGCTGGAAAAAGTGAAAGAGCGCATCTTAGAATACCTTGCGGTACAACAGCGTGTTAAACAGCTTAAAGGCCCAATATTATGCTTAGTAGGGCCACCTGGGGTCGGTAAGACCTCCTTGGGTGAATCCATCGCCAGGGCAACCAATCGTAAGTACGTACGGATGGCTTTGGGCGGCGTTCGTGATGAAGCCGAGATACGGGGGCATCGCAGGACGTATATTGGTTCCATGCCGGGTAAAATTTTGCAGAGTTTGGCTAAAGTGAAAACGAAGAATCCCCTGTTTTTGCTGGATGAAATCGACAAGATGGCCGCTGATTTCCGTGGCGACCCTGCTTCGGCCTTATTAGAAGTGCTTGATCCAGAGCAAAATCACACCTTCTCCGATCATTATCTGGAGGTTGATTTTGATTTGTCGGATGTGATGTTTGTTGCGACGGCCAATACCATGAACATACCTCCGGCCTTGCTGGACAGGATGGAAGTCATACGCATTGCCGGTTATACTGAAGATGAAAAGATAAATATCGCAATCAAGTATTTGATCCAAAAGCAGATAAAAAATAACGGCCTGAAAGAACGTGAAATTGAAATTACCGAAACTGCGGTCAGGGACATGATCCGTTATTATTCCCGCGAAGCTGGGGTGCGTAGTCTTGAGCGCGATATTTCAAAGATTTGCCGTAAAGTCGTGAAAAATCTGTTGCTGGAGCCTAGTCAGGAAAAAATGGTCATCACACCCGAAAACTTGAATCACTATCTGGGTGTCAAACGTTATCACTACGGCCTTGCCGAAGAGCAGGATCAAATTGGGCAAGTAACTGGATTGGCCTGGACTGAAGTGGGTGGGGAGATGTTAACCATAGAGACGGCGGTTACTCCAGGTAAAGGCAAACAGTCGGCCACCGGTAAGCTTGGCGATGTGATGAAAGAGTCGGCGCAGGCGGCGATGAGCTACGTGCGCGCCCACTCTCTGCAACTGGGCGTGGCCGACGACTACTTTCAGACGCACGACATCCACATCCACGT
>PMDM01000272.1 GCA_003155565.1 Methylococcaceae bacterium
CAGACCCGAAAAAGTAATCCCGCCAACATAGAAGATGCCATTTGCGAAGCTGACCTTATTATTGGTGCGGTGTTGATTCCAGGCGGGAAAGCGCCGTGGCTGATCACCCGTCCAATGTTGTCAAACATGCGGAAAGGGACAGTTATTGTCGATGTTGCTGTCGACCAAGGTGGATGCGTAGAGACCACTAAGCCGACGACNNGCATCGTGCATTATTGCGTTGCCAATATGCCCGGTGCCGTGCCACGGACAAGTACGTTTGCCCTTACAAACCAGACAACCGATTATGTTTTGCTTTTGGCTGATCAGGGTGTCGGTGCATTGGCAAACAATCCAGAGTTATTGTCAGGCCTTAATGTTTATCATGGCCAAGTGACGCATCCCGGTATGGCGACGGCTTTTGGTTTGACGTTTATCTCGCCTGAAAAAGCCTTATGAAATACCCGGTCTTGTTGGTTGGGTTACGACGTGCCTAAATGATAGTGGTTGCTTTGTCGATGTTGCCATGCGCGTTTAACCCAACCACAAGACTATCAAGTCTCAAGCAACACCAGCAGCCAAAGCACCAATCACAGATGCACCTACCGTATCGGTACGATCCAATAAGCTTAATTTAGCAAGAATTTGTCCGCATTCTTCTTTATCGCCTCGCCGTAAACGGATAAACGCCAAAGCTTTGAGTGAAAAAAGGTAAAAATGTTGGGGACTATCATGTGCTAACCAATCAGTTGAATCCGATGTGAGAGCCTCCCAAGAAGCGGGAAAGTTACCCTGATCGGCTGCTTCAGCCAATGCCGAGCGGACAATATTTTCGGCTTCGGCAAGTTTGCCTTTATAGAATAGAAATTTGTACATCGAAAAATACACGGGCAACGCCGAGGGTGCGAGTTGATGCGCCTTAGTTAGCAAACCCTCTGCTCGCTCAGAATCATGATAAGCGTGCATGGCCTCTTCGAGTAACTGGGCAATTTCAGCAGGCACGTTACCGGCATATAAGCTACGCATTTCCATTGCGTTACTATCCATGCGGGTTAACCCCAGATTTCTTGAGGTTGAAGCAGGCGTTCCACGGGTTGTGATTGGATTANNTGCGTACATAACACCTTCAGGATAAATTAGCACGCTAGAGCCGGTTTGGCATGCGCCTAGGCAGCCCGAGTTGGTAAGTGCGAATTGGTCATGCAATTTGCGCTGTTCAAATTGTTGTGCAAATGTTTGAAACACTTCCATACAGCCGGATTGCCCACAAGAGCCGCGAGGATGGTTGGGTGGCCTGGTTTGTGTGCAAACAAAGACATGCTTGAGTGGTTTTGGCATGATGCTACTCTTTAGTAATCAAAAATGAAGGTTAATTTTGTGAGGGCAGGCCCATCTTAATTTTATCCAGGGAAATGCTCTTGCCATCTTGGTCTTGGAATACCTTAAAGACTTTTTCCTGGGCAGCGTTTGATTTGACAAAATCATTATAAGCACGGGTCAATAAGCTNNACATCGTCTGGTACTGGGCTTTGTGCAAGATATTGATTGAAACGCTTTAAAATATGTAGGCGATTCACATGCACAACATCAGGATCATAAGTAATCCCAAAGAAGTCCAGGAATTCTTCGGCGGCGGAAAAAGCATATAATTGGTCTAATACGGGATGCATTAATAATCACTCCTTAATTTTGTCATCATTCAATTTCTAGCTTTGAGGTAGCGTAGCCCTTAGGCTAATGCACCGTAAAAGTGTCTCAATTCGTTGGAATCCGGTGTGCGTTTGTTTCGGGTGACATGATCACGTATGCTTGAAAGGATGGACGCGGCTTCGCGGGTATCGAGATTAATGCCAAGTTCTTCATAGCACCTGATGACCGCATGGGAACCGGAATGCTCACCGAGCACTATCTTATGTTCTCGACCGAGTTGTTCGGGATCTATGCCTTGATAATTCAGCTTATTCTTAAGGAAGCCATCCACATGGATACCGGCCTCGTGAGTAAACACGGTCTCGCCGACAATGCTTTTTTGCGTAGCGATAGGCCGACCGGATGCCGTTGCGACCAGTTGTGAAATAGCCGGAAATTGACTGGCATCAATGCCAGTCTTGGTTTTATAAAGATAATGCAAGCCCATGACAGTTTCTTCAAAGGCGNNCGTATTGGCAGTGGCAAGCCCTAAATCATTGTGGGCATGCATTTCTATTTCCAGGTTGAAATTCAACGCTAATTGCTGGATACGCTGAAAAGTCGTGAAGGGATCGAGAATACCCATGGTATCGGCAAAGCGGAAACGCCTGGCGCCGGCCTGTTGGGCGACTTCCGCCACCTGCATGACGAAATCGATGTCCGCGCGGGATGCGTCCTCGCCGCCTACACAGACATCCAAACCCTTATCTTTTGCCTTACTGACAAAATGCGTTACCGTAGCGAGTATCCAGGCGCGATCACGGCCTAATTTATGATGGATTTGGATGTCGGAAACAGGAATCGAAAGATTAACCAGGTCTACACCACACGCATAAGCTGCTTCAAGGTCATCATCGCGCATTCTACCC
>PMDM01000450.1 GCA_003155565.1 Methylococcaceae bacterium
AATATTTTGATTCCAATAAAATATCGGTATTAAAGCTCAAGCACGTACTTCGTGCTAAAGCGGTACTCTGTCCTGGTTTGAAAATCAGTTTAAATATTGACCAGACCGATGAAGATTATTTCTGGTGTTATGAAAACGGCTTAAAAGAATACTTGCTGGATCGGATCGGCGACGTTCAGTTTTATCCAGAACAGCCGTTCATGGCGAATATGGCGGGAAATCATGAGGCGGTCGAGTGGGGTATTGTCTGGGCGGTTGATAATCCACTTGAAGCGCTTGCCGAAAGCTATGTCAATCTGGTGCCTACTGTGCAAGGTGGAACGCATGTTAATGGCCTCCGTGCAGGTTTAACCGAAGCCATGCGGGAATTTTGCGAGATACGCAATCTGCTACCGCGTGGCGTTAAAGTCGCACCCGAAGACGTATGGGAAAACTGTCATTATGTGTTGTCGGTAAAACTGGAAGACCCCCAGTTTTCTGGGCAAACCAAAGAACGATTGAGTTCCAGGGAATGCGTCACCTTCGTTTCCGGCGTGGCTAAAGATGGCTTTAGCTTATGGCTAAACCAGCACCCAAACGAAGGTGAAAAAATTGCCGAAATCATTATTAACAGCGCCCAAAAACGCTTACACGCCAATAAGGCCATTATCCGCAAACGCGTCACGGCGGGTCCNNTCGGCTGGCGGTTCAGCCAAGCAGGCGAGGGAGCGGGACTTTCAGGCGATCATGCCCTTGCGTGGTAAGATATTGAATACCTGGGAAGTTGAATCCAACCAAGTTATGGCTTCGCAGGAAGTCCACGATATTGCTGTCGCGTTAGGCATAGAACCCGGTTCCGATGATTTGCGAAACTTGCGATACGGTAAGGTGTGCATCCTGGCAGATGCCGATTCAGATGGCAGCCATATTGCGACACTGATATGCGCCTTGTTTTACCAGCACTTCAATGCGTTGGTTGTTGCCGGTCATGTGCATGTTGCCATGCCGCCTTTGTACCGGATTGATATTGGCAAGCGGGTGTTTTATGCCTTGGATGAAGCTGAAAGGCAAGGTGTCCTGGATCGCATCAAAGCAGAAAAATTAAAAGGCCAAATCAGTGTGCAACGCTTCAAAGGTTTAGGTGAGATGAATCCGTCCCAACTTCGGGAAACCACCATGAATCCTGATACCCGCAGGCTGATTCAACTGACCGTTGAACAAAGCGACGACACTCGCGGGCAACTGGATTTATTACTGGCTAAAAAACGCGCACCGGACAGAAAGGTCTGGCTGGAAACCAAAGGGAATTTGGCTGATGTTGTTTAATGGCTTCAGGTCTTACATCGATAACGTTTGTATTATTGATTCGGCCTTATGAAGNNATGAAGATTTAACTTCCGTTCGCTTTGAGCCTGTCGAAAGGCTTATGTGCCTTGACTCTCTCAGCACGAATGGTTCAAACATCAACAGGCCGAATCAATAACTATAAAACGCTACTTATTATCCGGTAAACTACACAAAGTTATGCCTTCAATTACATAAGTGCTATGCCTCAAAATTTTGCGTTAGATCGTGATTATGCGTATGAATCCTTAAAGATTCCGCCCAATTCCATCCAGGCCGAGCAGTCGGTTTTGGGTGGTTTGATGCTGGATAACCAAACTTGGGATTCTGTTTCCGATAAGGTGGTTGAAACCGACTTTTATCGTCGCGATCACCAGTTGATTTTCCGTACGATAGAAAAACTGGCCGACCAACAGATTCCATTCGACGTGATTACCATATCAGAAACCCTGGAGGCGACCAGCGAACTAGAAGCAGTCGGAGGCTTGTCGTATTTGGGCATGTTGGCAAAAGACACCCCCAGTGCCGCCAATATCGTCAGCTATGCCAATATCGTTCGGGACAGGTCGGTACTGCGCCAGTTGATTCATGTGGGAACAGAAATATCAGATTCGGCCTTCAATACCGAAGGCCGTGATACTGCCGATCTATTAGAACACGCGGAACGTGAGGTATTTAAAATAGCTGAACAACGCCAGCGCGGGCAGGGCGGTTTTACGTCAATTAAATCTCTGTTGGCTAAAGCGGTCGATAAGATTGAAATGTTATTCGAACAAGGCAGTCATATCACCGGCGCGGCGACCGGGTTTACTGATCTGGATGAATTGACCTCGGGATTACAGCCCTCCGATTTGATTATCGTAGCGGGTCGCCCATCTATGGGTAAAACCGCAATTGCCATGAACATGGCGGAAAATGTCGCCATAAAAGGCGGCAAGCCTGTTGCCGTGTTCAGTATGGAAATGCCGGGCGATGCCTTAGCGATGCGGATGATGTCATCGCTGGGACGTATCGATCAACATAAAGTCAGGACGGGCAAGCTGGAAGACCACGAGTGGCCTAGGTTGACTTCAGCGATCAGCTTGTTGGGCGAAACTAAACTGTTTATAGACGACACGCCTGCGCTAACGCCAACGGAAGTGCGTTCAAGGGCAAGGCGGTTAACCCGGGAACACGGGCAATTGGGCTTGATTGTCCTGGATTATTTACAGCTTATGCAATCGCCTAGCAGCGGCGATAACCGGGTGCAGCAAATTTCCGATATATCAAGGGGTTTGAAGGCGTTGGCCAAGGAGCTGAATGTTCCGGTAGTGGCTTTGTCCCAGTTGAACCGTAACCTTGAGCAACGCCCCAACAAGCGGCCTATGATGTCCGACTTACGCGAATCTGGAGCGATTGAGCAGGATGCGGATTTGATCGTGTTTGTGTATCGCGATGAAGTCTACAATGAAGACAGCCCCGATAAAGGCATTGCCGAGATTATTGTCGGCAAGCAACGGAACGGCCCATTAGGGACTGTGCGTTTAACTTTCCTGGGGCAATACACCCGGTTTGAGAATTATGCCGGGAACTCTTATAGCACTGGCGATTATGAGTAAATATTGGGAAGCTTTGTGATCGCAACCGCCGCTTACGCAGGGATAAACCTGGATGCCGCCCGGCATAATCTCATCAAGGTACGCAGTTGTTCGCCCCAAGCAAAGGTAATGGCGGTCATTAAGGCTAATGCTTACGGGCATGGATTGTTACGCATGGCTAAAGCCTTGGAAAATGCAGATGCTTTTGCAGTTGCCCGCGTTGATGAAGGTGTGCGCTTGCGTAAGGCGGGAATAAGACAACGGATTGCCGTCTTGCAGGGTTTTACCGATATGGAAGAGTTACAGCACCTCATAGATTTTCAGCTAGAAGCCATCATCCATTCTTACCATCAGTTAGACCTGATTGAAAGTTGGCAAGGGCAGGGCGCATTGTCTGTTTGGTTAAAAATCGACACTGGCATGAACCGGTTGGGCTTTAAGGTAGAAGATGCTGGCCATGTTCATCAAAGGCTCAACCGATGTGAGATTATCAAAAAACCCATCAATCTCATCACCCATCTGGCAAGCGCTGATGATGAAACCAGTGCTTTTACAACAAAGCAAATCAAGCTTTTTAATGATACGGTTTCCTATTACGAAGGCGAGCGTAGTATCGCAAATTCGGCTGGCATTTTAGCCTGGCAGAATGCCATCAGTGATTGGGTGCGCCCTGGGATTATGCTCTACGGTATCTCGCCTTTTCCCGATTCGACCGGATTAGAGCTAGGATTAGAGCCAGTCATGAGCCTGCATTCCAAACTGATCGCGGTAAAGCCCGTTGCAAAAGGTGAAACCGTAGGCTACGGCAATAGCTGGCTTTGNNCGACACTCGGCGTGGTAGCCATCGGTTATGGCGACGGCTATCCAAGATATACCAAGCAAGGTACGCCAATCTTAGTCAACGACCAGCGTGTTCCCCTGATTGGCAGGGTTTCAATGGATATGGTTACCGTTGATTTGGCAACACAACCCGATGCTTTACCGGGCGATAAGGTCACCTTATGGGGTAACGGACTGGCTGTTGAAGAAATCGCCAATTATGCAGATACCATACCTTATACGCTGGTATGTGGCGTGACCCAACGTGTGCGGTTTGTTGAAACATCGGCGCTTAGGTTGGCGTAATGCACATATAGTTGATTCGCCTTGATTATGCTCGATCTAGGATCGTGTACATAAGCAAAACGTCATGAAATTTATAGAAATCAGCTTTAGACCGATGACGCAAGCCGATCTGTCTGAGTTTAGTTTGATAAATTACGGAGACACAATGATCGAGCGGGACAGTTACAAAAATCCAAAAGAAGGTAAAACTTACATAAGCCCAAGTTTACCGTCGTTTGGTGATGGAGCAAAGAAAGTGCGCATTGCCACTAAGGTAATTGAATCACTAGATTCTTTTGCATTCGGCACTATAAAAGATGAAGTTGTTTTGAGGCATGTGGAAGGTGGAAAATCGTATATAACGGCTAAATTCATTGAAGATCCAAGAGGGTTATATTTACTAACCCTACAAAGATATACCGTAGGAACAGATAAACCGCATAACGCAAGTTTTTCATTTATTGGAGAAGAAATTGGGAAGCTTTTCGAGTTCATTCAAAATATTTTGTCTGTAACATTTAAAGATGATCGTGCAGTTAACATTACAGATGAAGAGCTTAGAAATATAGTTGTTTCAAATAATCAAGCAAGAAAGTTATTTCAAGAAAACGAAGAGGTATTTTCCGAGATAATAAAATCGGAAATAACTAAAGGGGACATTATTGCTATAGGATTTCGGAAGAAACAATTAGATGTTTACAGTAAACTCATAACCGATCAGGAGTATTTCGAGAGCTTAAGAAAACAGAAAAATACAACCACAGAAGGTTTATGGCAAAAATTCTTTGAAAAGAACAAATGGATTTTCGGTTATGGGTTGAGCTACTTGTTTTTGTCCAGCTTAGACGAAAAGAAACTTGAGCAAGTGGTACAAGGTCACGATGTTGCTAGTTTTGGTAAAAGAGTTGACGCTCTTATGAAAACTAAGGGACTGATTTCAAGTCTGTGCTTCGTTGAAATCAAGACCCATGAAACGCCGTTATTGCAAAAAAAGCCTTATCGTTCTGGCTGTTGGGCACCATCACAAAAATTAACTGAAGCTATCGCTCAAATTCAAGGCACTGTTGCTTCAGCAGTGAAATCGCTGACTCAAAAAAAATCGTTTAGTGATGAACATGGCAATCCAACAGGTGAGGAAGTATACAATTACTTGCCAAAATCGTATTTAGTCATTGGTAGCTTAGGTGAATTTACTAGCGAACACGGTGTAAATGAAGATCAGTATCGTTCTTTTGAGATTTATCGTAAAAACATAATTACTCCAGAAATACTGACTTTTGATGAGTTATATGAGAGAACAAAATTCATTGTGTGACATATCGAAAATTAACAGGGGGATAGATTTTTGCGACTTGTGTTGATAATGTTATAAATGCTGTAAGACGGTTTCACGTTAGCAAACCATCATAATTAGTAACACTTGGTAGTATTAATCTCGTTAGATGGTTTTGTACCATTGCGTTAGAATCAGCACATGGACTTTGAAATTATCCGCGAAATCAGGTATCCAGAAACTTTTGCCCGTGGCACAGGTATCAGGGAGTTACCCAGGCGTAAAATTCACGGTCTGGGCAAAGGTGTAAGCGTAAAGGTCTTGCTGCCGTGGATTGTCAGATGGATCACTGCGTGAAGCAGAAATCCACTTGTATGGGGCTGCAAGCATCGGCAAGCGCGAGAAAGAAAAACGTTATACGGACACACAACCATGAACAAACATGAATTTGCTTTATGCGTTAAATACGGTTATGAGGTCTCGCTGGATATGGACAAGCTTTATGAAGCGCTGGCTGATGCTGATGCAGAAAAACATAATCAAATCCGGGTTATTGATGAGTCGGCTGAAGATTATCTTTATCCTGCTGCTTTATTTGATCGAGTTGCGCTCCCGCCTCACGTTATGAAACGCGTTTTCCACGCACAAACTTAAGTGCGTAGTCATAAGATAATCCTCATCTTAACGATGATGGCTTTCATGTTTAGCGGTGTTGGCTATGCCGCTGGCAACAAAGTGAAAGCAAGGTCTAAGCTTCAACAAAAACGATTAAAAATCAATCCCATGACGGATAATGAAAGTGCGTGGATAGCCAACATCGAGACCGATGTATACCGGGCTGGCACTTTCGAAAATATAACTGTTGGGTATTCGGCAAATAATGGCTGGGATATTAGCCTATCGTTATTGAATGCCCAAGTATTGGGCAACAATAATCAATTTCAAGGCAATACTTTTTTTAATATCGCCAAAACATTTGACATTAACAATGATTTCTCGATAACCGCAGGCACTCAGAACGGAATTGCCTTGGCTAATGTGCAACCGCAGTTATGGTTTAATTTTAACTTTCTGGATAATCGATATGACGTGACCCCTTGGCTATTGCTGCATGGCGGCCCTTATCTGGCAAATGCGGCAATAACCGGAACATCCCGGCAAGTTGGTTTTCTGACAGGCGCTGAAATTACCTTCATCCAAAACAAATTGTCCTTACAGATGGATTATATCAGTGGGCATCATTCGCTATCGGGTGCCACCGTCAACATGTTGTTCAACATAACGCCACGCTGCCAAATTTATATGGGCGTGTTAGTGCCGGAACAAAATAGCGGTAATGAATTTGCCGGGATTATAGGCTTTAATTTATCGACTCATAATTTATAGCGAGTGGGGTGTCTAAGCAAAACGGCACAGTTAGTAAGGCAGGGTAGTGTTAATCGCCTTAGCTAGTTTCGGTTCATTGCACTAGAACTTGTTCATGGGCTTTGAAAATATCGGTGAAAGCAGGCATCCCGAAACTTTTATGAAATTGTTACGATACCAATGG
>PMDM01000405.1 GCA_003155565.1 Methylococcaceae bacterium
GCGCTTTTGCCACCACAACCATAGCAGGACGTAATAACCGTCCGTTCAGCATATAGCCTTTTTGAAATACGTTAACAACCGTATTCGGTGTAGCGCCCTCTACCTCTTGCATCAGTACTGCTTGGTGCTGTTCGGCATTGAAAGGTTGACCGATGGGGTTAACTGTCATTACGTTGAATTTTGCAAACACGNNAACTGTTTAATGGTTAATTCGCTGCCTTCACGGAATTTTTTGACTACCTCGCTTTCACCGGTTGCCGCCTGTAAACCTAGTTCAAGGCTGTCCAATACCGACAATAGTTCTTTGGCAAAGCTATTTAGCGCATACCTATGGGCATCTTCCAGATCCTTTTGGGTACGTTTTCTCAGATTTTCCATTTCCGCCTGGGTTCTGATCGCCTTATCCCAGTTTTCCTGGGCTTTTTGCTCGGCTTCAGCCAGTTCTTGCTTTAATTCTTCGATGAGTGTCTCTTGGGATGGTGGCTCATTCAGCGATAATTCTTCTGATAGAACTTCTTCGAGGATTTTCTCATTCTTTTTAGTTTCAAGTTGTGATTCAGTTTGTTTCTGATCGGTACTCATTGGTTAGTGCCTTATGGTGTGAAATAAATGGTTTTGCAAATGTAACTAATTGTAACTACTCAGTATAGGCAAAAGACGCAAGGCACAAGGCGAAGGCAAAAGATGCCAACGTGTTATCTTGATGTTTTGAGCCTTGCGCCTACAACAATCCTACGAAGATGGGGTCGCAGTTTTAGGATTCAAGGCTGCGCCTAACAATTTTGCGGTGATATCGACAAAAGGGATAATTTTTTCATAAGCCATGCGGGTGGGGCCGATAACACCCAACACCCCAACCACCTCGTCGCTGATAGAATAAGAAGAAGTCACCAGACTGCATTGGTCAAACGCCTGATAACCGGATTCTTCTCCGATAAAAATCTGCACCCCTTCGGCTTTCATACAATGATCCAGCAAGTGCAGCACGGATTGCTTTTGGCTGAACGCTTCGAATAATTTTTTCAGGTTATCCCTGCCAGCTAATTCGGAAAAGCCCATCAAGTTAGTCTCGCCAGCCAGCACATAGTCTTCTTTTTTACCATTGGGCTCTAAAGCCAATTGGGCAATTTTAATGGCATCCATCATGCCTTGGTTCATGCGCTGTTGGTCTTCCTTGAGTTCTTTTAACACCGCTTCGCGGACTGCTTGCAAACTGCGTCCGGCATAAATGGAGTTGATAAAATTGGCTGCCTGTTGCAGCTCGGCTGCGGAAAATTTCTTGTCAGTCTGGATGATTTTGTTATGGACNNTCGATGTGGCGCAGGCATACCGTTTCGCGCTTGGGCAAGGTTACGATTCCTGCCATTTGCGTCAGTTCGGCCAACAACCGGGAAGCCGCACCGATCATATCACTGTTATCATCCTTGGCAGTTAAACCTTCATGCAAACGATATAAGTCCTTTGATTCCAATGGTTTGAATGTCAATAAGGTATCTACAAACATGCGGTAGCCGCTGACGGTAGGAATCCGCCCCGCCGATGTGTGGGGTGAATGCACCAACCCCATCTCTTCAAGATCAGCCATCACATTACGGATGGTGGCAGGGCTCAGGTTTAATTCTGAACCCTTGGATAGCGCCCGCGATCCCACTGGTTGCCCATCGCTGATATAGCGTTCTACCAGCGTTTTTAACAACTGAAGTGAACGTTCATTTAAAATCTGTGTGTGTGCCATCTACTCCACCGTATGAAATTAGCACTCTTACTTCATGAGTGCTAAATAAAGAAATTAACAGTACCGCCTGGAGTTGTCAATAATTACGGCAATTGAGTATTCAAAACAATAGCTAAACCAACTCGGTAAACCGTCCATCCGTCCGCTAAGATCATTAGCATATAGTGTTTGTCTGGGATGTTATTTGGCGTATAGTTAGGAAATCTCCGAACAAGTTGCTTCTGCTCATGGTTCGACAACAAGCCCACCACGAACGGGATCGACAAGGCTCTCCTGGGCTTGTCGAAGGACTACTCAGAGATTCCTTATGTGAGTTTTTCTGAAGGGGTGCGTTATGAATGTAGATCAGATAACACCGATAATCAGGCGATATATACCCAGAAAGCCGGTTGATTTTGTGCTTTATGGGGTTTTCGCCCTAGCTATCCTCAAATTGGGCAGCCTGTATTTCAGCGTTAATCCCGATGACAGCAATTGGAATGAATTCAAAGCCCAGCATCATTGTGCATTAAGAAAAACTGAATACGGCGTACAACGGTCTAGCTGGGTATGTGATGATGGCAAAACTTATTTTCGCTGGATGCAACAGCGTTAATTTGTTTAATCTTGCAAACTGATAGATTAAGGCAAACAAAGACAGTTTTAATTCCTTTTCAGGTACAAAAAACCGTCTTTGCGAACCTTTACCATCAAGCCATTACTTAGCTGTCAATTTACCGCTAAGTTGCGCCGACCAAACGCCGCAAAAAGTTCCAACAACAAAAGAAATTGAAATCACTAATAAAGGGTTGCTCATGGAAAAGCCCAGCAACACATCTTTATTCAGTTTATCAGGAGTTTGTAACAAATAGGCAAAGGTTGAAGAATATCCCAAAACACTGCAAGGAATAGTTGCAAGCCGGGGAATATTGGCAGCAAGACACATCACAATTACAGCTGCACAAACTGTAAATGCAGCCATAAAGGGAAAGCCGAGCATAGTTGTCGGTGAAATTTCAGTCAACATAATAGCCGTTGCCCATGCCATGAATACACCAAAAATACCGCAAGTAATGTTATTGACAACCGCTTCCTGGTTAGCACCCAGCAAGAAATAAGCCGCCCAGGCGATAGTTGCTGCCCAGATAAAGAAGATACCAGCGGCAGGGCCTACTGCTAGAAATGTTGCTACACCAGCTATACCGCCAATGCTTAAAGAAAGTGCTGTTAGTTTATCCACGCGAATTCTCCGAAACTCACCTCATTATTATTGTGGAGTCAGGTACACACTGAGGTGTTTCTATGATACCTAACGATTAGATCACGGGTATCGTTTAACCCGTAGCACGGAGGAATATAGCAGATATTATCCTGGAGTTAAATATACTCAGTGCGACAATCATAAAACAGCCCCTAAGATTATTCCCGTTCGCGCCCCATAACTGCACAATTAGCGTAAATACCGTGAATTTCGATAGCCTTGCTGTGTACGCAAAACTAGGCTTGTTTTATTTCCGCAGCCAACAAAAGCATTCGCTACGAGGCGGGAAACCGAGCAGTCCCGAGCGATAGGCTTAAATCAAATGCGCCCACAGATCGTGGTCGTCGGCTTCTTCGATCCCAACTTCAACAAAATCGCCCACTGTTAAATGGGTTGCGCCGTCGATGAATACTTGCCCGTCGATTTCTGGTGCATCGGACTGGCTTCTGGCAACTGCGCCCTCTTCTACCACTTCATCGATCAGGACGGTTTCGATGTTGCCTATGCGTTGTTGCAAACGCCCTGCGCTAATCTCAGATTGTCGCTCCATAAAACGGGCTAAGCGCACCTGTTTAATTTCTTCTGAGATTGAATCTGGCAAATCGTTGGCGACTGCGCCTTTTACGGGTGAGTAAGCAAAACAACCCACCCTGTCCAGTTGCGCTTCATCCAGAAAATCCAAAAGCTCTTCAAATTCCTGTTCCGTTTCTCCAGGGAAGCCGACAATAAACGTACTACGTAAAGTAATGTCTGGACAAACCTGCCGCCAAGCCCTAATGCGTTCCAGATTATTCTGGCTGGCTGCGGGGCGTTTCATCAACTTTAAAATCCGGCTGCTGGCGTGTTGAAAAGGTATATCCAAATAGGGCAAAATTTTGCCATCCGCCATCAGCGGAATCACATCGTCAACATGCGGATAGGGGTAGACATAGT
>PMDM01000017.1 GCA_003155565.1 Methylococcaceae bacterium
TAACTATGCGATTTGTATATAGGCAAACCTTGCAGATAGACTTCGTAGCCAGTGGCTGGATGTTTGGGTGTTTCTAAACTGTCCAAATACATAAAACCGATGTTGGTTTCAATAAAGGTAAGTCCAGAATCCAGGGCATGTGGCCTTTCGACCGTCACACCATTTAATGTCACTGGTATGGTGAAGCCTTTGGCAAGCCGCTGGANNATTGCATCATCGTCCGAGCAGGGTCAGGAGTTACCACTTCCGTAGTGAGCAAAAATTGAAATTAATGAACGTGCTATCGAGAAGGTTAATATCACTAGGGGCTGTTCTCATTTAAGCCAAATCAAAGTGCTGACTAGATTCAGCATGGTCATATAATTTAGTGCCAAGCGTTCGTAGCGGGTGGCGACGCGGCGGTATTCTTTCAGCTTTTGGAACAAACGCTCTACGAGGTTGCGTTCTTTGTAGATGCCCTTGTCATAATCCCTGGGCGTTTTCCGGTTGCTCTTGGGCGGGATCACTGGCGTGGCGCCGCTGTTTTGGATAGCCTCCACGAAGGCATCGGAATCATAGCCCTTGTCTGCCAACACAAAGTCGGCACGGAAACCGTCAATCAACGCTTCCGCTTGGGTGTGTTCGGACGCTTGCCCCGCCGTCAGCAGCAGCCTGACCGGATTGCCCAAGGCATCGACCGCCGCATGTATCTTGGTACTCAGCCCGCCCCGCGACTTGCCCATAGCCTCTTGTTCCTGGACATCTTTTTCCGCCGCACCGTGCTGGTGAACCCGAACTATGCTGCCGTCCACCATCAGGTACTCCAAGTCGGGAACACCCGACACGGACGACAGCAATTTCGCCCACGTCCCCTTCTTGCCCCATCGGCTATAGCGCACATAGGCTCGATGCCAAAACCCGAACTCCTCCGGCAAGTCGCGCCAAGGCGAACCCGTGCGTGCAATCCACAGCACGGCCTCAACAAACAGACGGTTGTCCTTCGCCGTCACGCCGCAATCGCCCACTTTTCCGGGTAGAAAACTCTTGATGCGTTCCCATATTGAATCAGCCACCACCATTCTTGTCATCGTATTTTGTATAAAACAACAAATAATACAATAACTTCTGCTTGTTTATTAAAGTAATTGAGAACGCCCCTTAGTAATGCCATCCCAATCTTCCACAGGTGACACCGTGACTGGCTTGAATGACAGCACATCGTCTGTATTGGCACTGATCTTCCCGTTTTTGCTGATTACCGACAGTTGACTGGGCAAACAAGGCAGAAAGGAACCCTATACCAAAAGGGTGTTCTTGGGCCACTACGTCAGCATCCCATCCGGATTCCGCAACGGTCAACAGGGTTTCGATGGACTCGATCCCGCAACCGTCATCAGTCACCTTCAGGATTTTGGTGTCGGAAGCATACTCAAAGTTGACCTGGGTTGCACCAGCCCGACGTGCGTTTTGCATCAGCTCGCCCAACACGGTAGTCCGGTTGGTGAAGCTGTACTTGAGGCCTTTAACCAGGTTGGCCTGGTTGACTTTCATGGCTACTGTATTATTTTTCATCGTTGTATCTCCAATGCTAAAAAAGCCGGAGACAAACGTATCCCAGAGGGAAGTTTATTCCCAGCGGGGTTGTAAAAACAAAACAATCGCTTACCATGTGCAATACAACAATCATGGGGCGACCAATGGAAGCAGATGCCAAAGACAACGCTTATTTCTCAGTAGACAGTAAAGGCCTGTTGGCTTTTACTGAACAGGGGATAGCTGAATATCGAAGCTATTTCGGCAAGGCCGGCATCGATATACGGACTATCAAGTCTGTGGAAGGTTTTAGGAAAGCAAGGCAAGCCGCGTCACCGTTTTTTGACGACCACCTCGCGGCAAAAGTCAAAAAAGGCGAAAAAACACTGGAAAGACGGTTGCTCATCGCCATCGCTGAAAGTAATGAAGATGAAATTAAACGCCTTGAGCGTTTGCTGGATGCCCAGGATAAGGGGATCAAATTAGTTTAAATTGTAGGTCTTCTGGCTTCAAGTTCCAGGCTGATTTCCCGTGCCATCCATTCGGCATCTGCAATCGTTTCCGGTTGCTTGAGCTTAAGGAGCAGGGACTGTAGTTGGATCAGTTTTGATTCCAGTTCGCGCTCGGAAGCGCTATCTGAATAGCGGTAAAACGATTTTTTGTCATTTCTGTTCACTTGTGTTTCCTCCTTATAAAAGCCAGGGAAAACACATACGCCCACCAGGGAAACATGAATTTCCCCAGGTGGGTTAAAAATACGGCAAGGCCGTCAAAATCACGCCGAAGCGTTTAACTGGTTCCTTATTTTGAGTGCTGAATTGGCACTGTCTTTGGGTTCTCTTAGAGAACTGCAAAAATTCGTCTTGCCACAATACGCTACGACCAAGCATTCTGAAAAGACGTTAAGCCTATTATGCTTAAAACCGCCTAAAAGTTAAATCCGAAAGGCATCTGTAATAGCGTGCCTTTCTGATGGGTTTAGCCAAGTTCGTGGGTAAGTGCGAATTATCATTAAAAAGAGCCACCCAGAATCATACGAAGTAGCCAGTCGAAATTTTGAAATCCTAATGGTGTACATTCTTTATGTAGAATAATCCCATGATGGATTTTCAAAAACTGAGCTGTTATGATACCCCACCCGTGATTTTACCTTAGCTTCATATATTGCTAAATCATTTACATAACTATTAATGCAGCCAAACCATTCAAGCAAATTATCTTCTAATGGTGGATTCAGTCCGGCCAGAGCATTGCTTTGTTTTGGGTTACCTGTACTGCTGTTGTTTGCGTTTTTTAGTCAGCAACTTATCAATTTAGACTTTATTGGTTGGACTAGTGGATTTATCCATCCACTGACAGGTTGGGACCACTTAATAACAATGCTCGCCGTAGGCATTTGGGCGGCGCAATTGCGTGGGCATGCCATCTGGATTTTGCCGTTGGCTTTTGTTGGGGTGATGAGTCTGGGTGGTCTTGCTGGTGCGGCGGGCCTGACCATTCCCAGTGTGGAAGGCCTCATTCTGGTTTCCTGTGCCGTTTTCAGCATACTAATTATTCGTAGGGCGCGTTTTAGTACCCAGGTTAACGTGATGATTGTGGCATTCTTTGCCTTTTTCCACGGTTTTGCCCACGGCCAAGAAATTTCCACGTCCGCTAGTTTGATTTCCTATACCTTGGGTTTTATGCTGGCAACTTTACTGTTGCATGGTGCCGGTATAATCGGCGCAAAGCTAGTGGTATTAAGCGTCACCTGTTTGGTGGCTGTTTTCTTTTCCAGCATAGCTCAGGCTAATCACACTGGATCAGTTGTTAGCAACAAAAGTAAAAACATTGCGCTTGTCAAAGATTTAGGACTTACCCAAATTTCGCCATTTTTGATGATGATGGATCAGTTTGACTATGGCGAATCCTGTCATTCTATAACTGAACATCACTTGTGCACCGAAGGCATTTCTAAAAATTGCTTGAACGTAGGCAGTGATTCAAAGCCAGTTCCCCCTGATAAAAATTTTCACAGCACTACTGTAAAATCATCGGACAACAAGATCAGTGAAAATAGTAAAGTAGCTGGTAATATCCATGTCCTGGCTTCGAAACAAGCGACTTTTCTTGTGCAAGAGAACTTGCAGCCAGTTCATCAGCTTTATTATTCAGATTATCTCTGTGGTAGTAATCTCGACTTTAAACACCACTATCCAGATATAAATCATACTCCTGGCAAAGATTTGCTTAGCAACGGCGTTGGCTTAACCTCACCGCCGGAATTATTTGTTAATCTTGTCCCTCCGCAAAATCCTCAACCTTTTCGCAACCCCCCAGTTTCATCATTTGAAGATCATACACTTCAAATCGCCATTGCCAAACTCTCTTCTGGCAATTCATCAATTAGAAAAACAAGCAATTCTCCTGGTACTGATTACGCGATTCGTAATCTACGCAATGTATTCGAAATCCCTGTCTGTTCCAAGTATTGCAAGAATAACCCTTCATTTTATTTAACCCCCACCAACCTCTTTTTCCACTTAAACAGCCTGGCTTTTGG
>PMDM01000023.1:0-1734 GCA_003155565.1 Methylococcaceae bacterium
TCAATTCCGCCCCTGGGCACCATCTTTCTACCCATTTTGTTTCACCCTTATACTTCCCTGGTTTTATTTTCTTAGGTGTGATGTAAAAACTCATCGGAAAATGCTTAACGTAAAGTATTATTCCTTTCTAACAGCAGGATTTGTGATGGTTCATATCAAGTCAGATGGCTGGATTGTTCTTATCTAAAAATCACTTTTTAACACAAACAGATTGTTTGGGGACTGCATTATGAAAATTATTTACTTGATAGGCTTGATTTTGTTGGCGAGTTGTACGCAAGATCAGCAAAATCAACTATCCAGGAAAGTAGTTGAGTTTATGGATGGTGATTATTTAGTTACCTATGCCAATGGCACAACAACTAAAACTTGGGCGATTAAAAATGGTAAGGTGACTTCCAGTGAAAAGGGTTATTACTACTTTTGGGACGATAAAAAACATTATGTCCAGGTGCCGATTGTGAATACGTTTATCGAGGAAATTGATTAAAAGAAAGAGCGCAAAAACTCCTGATTCATTAAGGGGAACATGATGCTCCATGCCGGACAGGGTTTGTAACTCGTCACGAAGGTTTTGACACTGCGCTATCTTTGAACCATACGGGAAACCCTGCGGTCGAGGTATATTGCCTCGACCTGCTGGGATAGGTGAAAGTGGGTGAAAGTGAGTGCGTAGCTAGATTCATAAGGAGTCCTGATGTAGAAGGTCTCAATCAAGAGGTCGAATGGCTGGTTGCAATATTGATCTCTGTTGGTGGTGTCATTATGAAAACTTATCTTGCAATTTAGATTAGGTTGGAGATTTGCTGTTTTATGTTGTCCAGCATCAAATACCTCCTACGATATTGCGCGCGTTTATTCGAAGAAATATCAGATAATTCGCGTCTTTTGGAGTTGATAGGTAGTTCAAAAAAGCCATCTTCTAACTTTATCCCTTTAATATCTAACCAAATATCATCATAATTTGCTGAAGAAATTGTCGCCAAATATTGTTTGAAATAAACGTGGCGATGTTGCCTATTGCTTTCCGAAATTCCACGTATTGCCTTAACATCTACTGTAAGCCCTATCATCTGAACTACTTGAATTAATAAGTTTCTAGGCCTTAGGCCCTCAAGGTCTTTTGTTAGGTTTTTAAGTATCCCCAAAGACTCTGCTGAAGAAACTCCTGAATGAATACCTTGAACGCAGCCTATAAATATCGTCAAACCTTTTTCCGAATACCCAAAAGAAAAAGCAATAGACATTACCCTTAAGTCATTTTTTNNGGCTTATCTATCACTACATATAACTTTTCAGAGTAATGATTTAAATCTATAAGTTGTATTGGGTTGGTATCAGCCGAACCTAAGTATTTAGGCAGCTTTTCGAGCAGTTGGTAATGTGTCGATATGGCTTCAAAACGCTTTTTTGTAGGCCATTGATTGTGAATATACGGCCAAACTACAAACCCAAGCACATTCGGACTTACAGACAAAATATGAGAATAGTGAGTCATTTTGATTGTTTTTATAAACTCGGCNNAGCACTTAAAAATAAAAAGTAATGAATTGTAAATATTTCTTATCGATAGATTTGGATAAATATCCTTTCTTGCTTTTAGTATGTAATTAATCATTGGCGAATTTAATTTTAACACTGTAAGGCAGTTTCACGCGCGAGGTGTGAAAGTGCTGTTTAATCCATCACACACGCAGGGATGAAGGCTAATTCCGTCACGAAGGTTTTTAGGCT
>PMDM01000023.1:1743-2646 GCA_003155565.1 Methylococcaceae bacterium
ATTTGTCCGTTTTTCCAGAATCATGAATACACTATTATCCGAGGTTTTGTCGTCTTTGACTACTCTCCGTGATTATATCCGCTGGGGTGCAAGCCGATTTGCCGAAGCTAAACTGAATTTCGGCCACGGCACTGCAACCGCGCTGGATGAAGCCGCTGCGCTGGTGCTGCATACATTGCACTTACCTTATAATTTAAGCGAATTTTATTTGCAGTCGGTGCTAACGATAGAAGAACGGCAAGCTGTTGTAACTATTTTCGAAAAACGGATAAAAGAATGCTTACCCGCCGCATACCTCACGCACGAAGCGATCTTTGCCGGATTGTCTTTCTATGTTGACGAACGGGTATTAGTACCCCGATCACCTATTGCCGAACTCATCGAACAACGGTTTGCTCCATGGGTNNTCGCTTGTGCTTATGCTTTCCCAGAAGCTGAAGTCGATGCGGTGGATATATCGACCGATGCACTTTCGGTTGCCGAAATTAATGTAGACAAACATCAGCTCAATGATGCCGTGATGCTGTATCAGTCGGATTTGTTCGATGCGTTACCGGATGTGCAGTACGATATTATTGTCAGTAACCCACCGTATGTGGCTATTGAAGAATGGCAGCAACTTCCTGCCGAGTTTCATGCCGAACCAGAAATCGGTTTTGTTGCGGGTGATTCCGGGCTGGACATTGTCGTACGCATATTAGTGGAAGCAAAAGATTATTTGTCGCCGCAGGGAATATTAGTCGTCGAAGTCGGCAGCAGTGCCGAAACTTTGCAGCAGGCTTTCCCCACCGTGCCTTTTTACTGGCTGGATTTTGAACGCGGCGGTGATGGCGTTTTTTTGCTGACCGCTGAACAGGTTAATGAATATCATCAAGATTTTGCTAACGCCCTCATTTAAAACAA
>PMDM01000184.1 GCA_003155565.1 Methylococcaceae bacterium
GATAATTGGGAAACCTATCTCAAAGACAACACCCAACAATGGCAAGCCCATACCCAAGCCATCAAAACCTTGGAGCAACAGATCAATACCGCCGTCTACGCCTTATTTAACCTGACCCCCGAAGAAACCAGCCTGATCGAACGCGGCTAACCGAAGTTAATAATATTCGTTTATAGTCAAATGGGGAGAAATCCTCCACATCAAAGAAGTACAAATCCCAGGCTTGGACAGCCAGGTAAAATCCAGCATCGGGCAGGATATTGCCATAGACGGCCTCATCTATCAGCTCTACAGCCTGAACGACGCGGAAATTAAAATCGTGGATGGCGAACCGGAATAACAAAGCAATTCAAGAGACATTCCCTTTTGGCCTGATTGCGAATTTGACGAATTCATCATTTACCTATATCATTCTGCGGTTATGTTAGCTCGCTTGCCCAATTTCATAGACCCTTTATTACTGGCCGATAGGAATGCCAATATCGAAGGGGAATTGCCTGTAAGTAGCTTGGAGCGGGTGGCTGGTTTGTTGTCCAATGATGCCGGGAGTGTTTCTGTTAAGTTGTTTTTTGGCAGGGAAGGCAAGTTGGCAACGATTGAAGGGCATATTTCTGCTGTTCTGGCACTAAAATGTCAAAGATGTTTGGAGCCTATTGAATGGCCTGTAAGCAGCGACATTAAGTTAGGCATCGTTAACACATTGGAACGGGCAAACAATTTACCTGAAGGTTATGAGCCTTTGCTGCTCATTGAGGAAGGCAAAATCCCTCTCACGAGTATCGTCGAGGATGAGTTATTGCTTATTTTACCAAGTATTCCGAAACACCAAGATGATTGTGCAGCACCCGCTGTACCTAATAACGAGCCTGAGCCATCACTCAAAACCGTCCAAGCAACAAAAGAAAACCCTTTTTCCATATTAGCCGATTTAAAAACCCAAAAAAAACTGGAGACCACCAATGGCAGTACAAAAGAGTAAAGTATCACGTTCAAGACGCGGCCAGCGCCGCTCTCACGATTCCTTAACCGCAAGGACATTATCCCAAGATCCATTGACAGGCGAAACCCATTTGCGTCACCACGTCACGCCCGATGGCTTTTTCAAAGGCCGTCAAATCGTCACTACGGATGTTGAAGATTAATTATTCTACTGCTTTACTTTAGTGTGTTGTTAACGGGTATCCGTTACTTATCCCAAGCTAATTATTTCGGAGCACTTCTTAAGCGTGAGTTTGACGATCTCGATAGATGCAATGGGCGGTGATTTCGGTCCCGAGGTGACTGTACCTGCTTCCCTGGAATGTTTAAAAAACAATCCAGACTTAACGTTGATATTGGTTGGTGATTCAACTATTCTCAATCAACATTTAGCCCAAAATCAATCTGCCGCTCACGATAGGCTAGTCATTCAACACGCCTCTCAGCAGGTTGAAATGCACGAATCTCCGTCTAAGGCACTAAAAAATAAAAAAGATTCGTCAATGCGGGTGGCCATCAATCTAGTCCATGAAGGTCGTGCAGATGCGTGTGTCAGCGCCGGCAATACCGGAGCGTTGATGGCAACCGCCCGGTTTGTGCTAAAGATGATTCCCGGCATCGACCGTCCAGCCATTATTTCCACCCTTCCATCTATTTATGGACATACGCATGTCCTCGATCTGGGCGCAAATGTCGATTGTACGGAGGAACACCTTTATCAATTTGCCGTCATGGGCAATGAATTGGTCAAAGCAGTTGAGAATATAGAAAATCCCAAAGTTGGCATTTTGAATATCGGCGAAGAAGATGTAAAAGGTAATGAGCAGGTCAAGGCCGCGGCAAAGCTGCTGGAAAACTCATCCCTGAATTACATTGGTTATGTCGAAGGTAATTCACTTAATGCGGGTAATGTTAAAGTTGATCTCATTGTTTGTGATGGTTTCGTCGGAAATGTGGCGCTGAAATCCATAGAAGGTGCGGCAAAAATGATTAGCACCTTGCTTAAAGAATCGTTTTCTAAAAATATTTTTACCAAACTGGCGGGATTGGCTGCCTATCCGGTGTTGAAATCATTTAAAGACAGTATTGATCCCCGCTTATATAACGGCGCAAGCTTTTTGGGGCTTAGGGGATTGGTCATCAAAAGTCATGGTGGTGCGGATGTATTGGCTTTTAAGACAGCCATTCAAATTGCCGAACTTGAAGTTAAACAAGATGTTATCAGAAAGATTAGTGAGCAGGTCGAAAAGTCCTTGACCGTGAGAAAAAGCGCATGACGCATTATGCAAAAGTGTTGGGTACGGGCGGTTATCTGCCTGAAGAAATTCGCACCAACGACGATATTTCAAAAACAGTTGACACTTCCGATAGCTGGATTTACGAACGTACGGGCATCAAAAGCCGCCGTATAGCGGGTGCAAACGAGACAGCTTCCAGCATGGCTGAAATAGCCGCAAGACAGGCGATAAACACTGCCCAAATCAGCCCAGATGAAATCGACTTAATCATTGTCGCCACGGGAACGCCTGACCGGGTTTATCCAAGCACGGCTTGTTTGCTCCAGCATCGGTTAGGGATCAAACATTGCGTAGCTTTTGATGTCCAGGCGGCTTGTTCCGGCGCGATTTATGGGTTGAGTATTGCCGACCAATATATCAAGACGGGTGCAGTCAAAAACGTGCTTATCGTTGGTTCTGAAATTTGTTCTCGCATTGTTGATTGGACAGATCGAGGCACTTGCATCCTGTTTGGGGATGGGGCAGGGGCTGTATTGCTGGGGTCTTCTGATGAAGCGGGTGTGCTGTCAACGCACGTCTATTCTGATGGCGGCTATGAAGACATGCTTTATTGCCCCAATCCACAAGCTGCGACTGAAGCCAATAAACATCAGGTAGGCACCATCAGTATGCGCGGCAATGAAGTTTTTAAGGTGGCGGTCAATACCTTGGAACGCATTGTCGATGAAACTCTGGAAGCCAATAACTTGGAAAAAACAGATGTTGACTGGCTGGTGCCACATCAGGCCAACATAAGGATTATCGCAGCCACCGCAAAAAAACTGAAAATGTCTATGGAGCAAGTCATCGTCACTTTGGAAGAACAGGGCAATACGTCTTCTGCCTCTGTGCTGCTCGCCTTGCACGAAGGCATTACCGACGGTCGCATTAAACGTGGGCAAGTGGTCTTATTGGAAGCATTTGGCGCTGGATTCACCTGGGGCTCCGCACTAATCAAATACTAATCAGCAATAAAACTCATGAGTGATCAGAAAAAAAATCTAGCGTTTGTCTTCCCAGGGCAGGGTTCCCAATCCGTAGGTATGCTAAGCCAGTTGGCGGCAAGCTATCCAGAAGTCAAGCAAACCTTTGATAAAGCCTCGTTTGTATTGGGACGCGATCTTTGGGATCTTGTTACAAACGGTTCGGAGGAAGAACTTAACCAAACCCAAAATACCCAACCTATTATGCTGGCGGCGGGTGTGGCGGTTTGGGAGGTCTGGTGCAAACACGGCGCTATTCGTCCGGCTTGGATGGCTGGGCATAGCTTGGGCGAATATACTGCCTTGGTTTGTTCAGGAGCATTGTTTTTTGAAGATGCCGTCAAACTGGTTGAAGCAAGAGCGCGTTTTATGCAGGAAGCCGTGCCAGCAGGTGTGGGCGCTATGGCGGCTATCTTAGGGCTAGATGATAATCAAGTTGTTGAGATTTGCGCCAGTGTTGCCGAAACGGAAGTTGTTTCGGCAGTCAATTTTAATTCGCCGGGGCAGGTTGTCATCGCCGGACACAAGGCGGCAGTCGAACGTGCGGCTTCGGCAGCAAAAGTAGCTGGCGCAAAAAGGGCGGTAATGCTACCTGTTAGCGTCCCTTCGCACTGTGCATTGATGCAATCGGCGGCGGACAAACTTGATGAATACATGCAAGACATTGCACTTGCTACACCGAAAATGCAACTGATCCATAATGTTGATGTGGAATCGCACAGCGCCCCTGAGGTCATTCGTAATGCGCTAAAGGAACAACTCTATAAACCTGTGCGATGGGTAGAAAGCATTGAGCTGATGCACAATAAAGGCGTAACCACTTTTGTAGAGTGCGGCCCAGGCAAGGTGTTAACAGGCCTGGACAAGCGTATCGCCAAAGATGCCGAACATTTTGCACTGTATGACCCAGAAACCTTAGATAAAGTATTGGAGCAACTTAATGACTAAACCAGTCGCTTTGGTAACAGGTGCCAGCCGTGGTATTGGCAAGGCAATTGCTGAAAAATTGGCCGAAGATGGCCTTTTTGTCGTGGGTACGGCGACTACAGACAGCGGCGCGGAAGCCATTTCAGCCTATCTGGCTGAAAACGGCAAAGGCTTAAAACTTAATGTTGCAGATGCCACTTCCATTGAAGCAGCCATCAAAACCATCAATGACAGTTTTGGTGCGCCAACCGTACTCGTCAACAATGCCGGAGTCACCAAGGATAACTTGTTGATGCGGATGAAAGATGATGAATGGAATGACATCATCAACACCAATCTGACATCTGTATTTCGCATGAGCAAAGCCGTTTTGCGCGGCATGATGAAGGCCAAAACCGGGCGCATTATCAATATTTCATCCGTGGTCGGCGCAACGGGCAATGCCGGACAGGCCAACTACGCCGCAGCCAAGGCAGGGATGATAGGCTTTGCCAAGTCTATGGCTAAGGAAGTCGGTTCGCGCAATATCACTATCAATACCGTAGCGCCTGGGTTTATTGATACGGATATGACTAAAGAGTTGAGTGACGACATTAAAAACGCTCTATTGGCTTCTATTCCGTTGTCCAGATTGGGTGCGGCCAGTGAAGTCGCCCATGCCGTTGCGTTTTTGGCTTCGGAAGGTGCTGCTTACATTACGGGGGAAACACTCCACGTCAATGGTGGCCTATTCATGCCGTAATATTGTGAGTTTTTTGTAATATCAAGTATAATTCCCCCCGCCGTCTGGGATTGCCGGACACGGGATTTCCAGTAACTAAATGACACCACAGTGTAACTGACTGATTATAAATAATAAGCTGTGCTGATTGAGGATATAATTATGAGTAATGTTGAAGAACGAGTTAAAAAAATTGTTGCAGAGCAATTGGGTGTTAAAGAAGATATCGCTAACGATGCTTCATTCGTTGACGACCTGGGTGCTGATTCTCTGGATACAGTTGAACTCGTCATGGCACTTGAAGAAGAATTTGAATGCGAAATTCCAGACGATGAAGCTGAAAAGATTACGACCGTTCAACAAGCTATTGATTACGTAGTAAAAAACGCATAAACCTGATTTCAAGTGGATGAACATCGTTCATCCACTATGCTTTACCACCTCCTTATTCCCCACCTTAACCATTTTTCATACGGACTATTAAATTGAGCGGTCGTCGAGTTGTCATAACCGGATTGGGTGCTGTAACACCTCTTGCTAACACGGTATCAGAAACTTGGGAGGGCATCATTAATGGTCGCAGCGGTATTAGCGCCATAGATTCCTTCGATATTTCGCCTTTTGCGACCACTTTTGGCGGTGTGATAAGAAACCTGGATATTGGCTTGTATATTCCTGATAAAGATGCCAAACGTATGGATGGATTTATCCATTATGGCATTGCCGCAGGTTGCCAGGCGATTGACGATTCAGGACTTGAAGTGACAGAAGCGAATGCGGAGCGTATTGGTGTTGCTATTGGTGCCGGTATTGGTGGCATAACCGGTATAGAAGAATGTTATGCTACTTACGAAAAAAGTGGCCCACGGCGAATATCGCCTTTTTTCGTTCCGGGCAATATTATTAACATGATTTCAGGGAATCTTTCGATCAAATATGGGATGAAAGGCCCTAATTTTGCGATTGTCACTGCTTGTGCTACCGGGACGCATAATATCGGAGATGCTGCCAGATTGATTAAATATGGCGATGCCGATGTGATGGTTGCTGGCGGCGCTGAACGCTGTACGTCGTCGCCTACTGCGATGGGCGGTTTCATTTCAGCAAAAGCGTTATCGCGCCGTAATGATGATCCGCAAGCCGCAAGCCGCCCTTGGGACAAGGATAGGGATGGTTTCGTCCTAAGCGACGGCGCGGGAGTCGTGGTACTTGAGGAACTGGAACATGCCAAAGCGCGAGGTGCGAAAATTTATGCCGAATTGGTAGGTTATGGTATGGGTGGCGACGCTTATCACATGACCACGCCATCGCCAGGAGGGGAGGGCGCTGCACGGTGTATGCGAAATGCCTTGCGCGACGCGGGTTTAAATCCAGAGTCTGTTGATTACATTAACGCTCATGGCACATCCACTCCAGCGGGTGATCTCGGTGAAACCCAAGCCATGAAAACCGCATTAGGCGACCACGCTTACAAAGTAGCAATCAGTTCGACTAAATCCATGATCGGGCACATGCTGGGCGCGGCTGGCGGTATCGAGGCGGTGTTGACGGCATTAAGTATCAAAAACCAAATCGCCCCCGCAACGATCAATTTAGAAAACCAGGATCCCGAATGCGACCTTGATTTCATCCCGAATGTCGCCAGGGATATGAAGATTGATGTTGCCATGTCCAATTCTTTTGGCTTTGGTGGCACCAATGGTTCCCTAGTGTTTAAGCGTTTTGAATAGGCACTAATCAATCGCAGACCATGTGATCAACTCTGCAATGATCCTGATAAATGGGGTAGAAACTGATCACATTACGGTCAATGATCGTGGATTTCAGTATGGTGACGGC
The DNA here is from genome assembly GCA_003155565.1 of Methylococcaceae bacterium. GTDB lineage: Bacteria > Pseudomonadota > Gammaproteobacteria > Methylococcales > Methylomonadaceae > Methyloglobulus. The sequence continues at coordinate 6,726 of PMDM01000184.1, forward strand.
TTATTTGAAACCATTGAAGTCGTAGACGGACAACCCGTATTCCTGGAACAACACCTGATTCGATTAAGCTCGGGCTGTTCAAAACTGAACATCCCCAATCCCTATATAAAACAGCTTACTGACGAAATTTATAGCGTTTGTAAAGATTCTAAAAAAGCTGTACTCAAACTAATTATCACGCGAGGTGGTGGAGGACGGGGATACCGGCAGCCCGAATCCATCCATCCAACCCGCGTCATAAGCCTGCATCCTTTTCCCGAACACCCTCCTACTTATGCTAAACACGGCATTAATGTTCGCTTCTGTAATACCCGCTTGGGCTTAAATCCTGCATTGGCGGGTATCAAACACCTCAACCGCTTGGAGCAGATCATGGCGCGAGCCGAATGGGATGATCATGCTATACAAGAAGGTATAATGCTGGATATAAATAACCATGTTATTGAAGGCACAATGAGTAATATTTTCTATGTGAAAAGCAAAATTATTTATACGGCATCGTTGGAATTAGCGGGTGTGACGGGTGTCATGCGCGGTGTCATAAAGAGGTTTATAGCCGAGCATAAGCTCACATTCATCGAGCATGACTATGGTAAGGAAGACTTGCTTGTCGCCGATGAAGTGTTCGTCAGCAACTCCATTATTGGAATATGGCCTGTCAAACAAATAGGGGACGTAAGTTTTGCTGTTGGTAACATGACCAAGCAACTTCAAGCTTGGCTAGTGCAATTTAAAAAGCAGGGTCTTGCTGATGCGCCGTAAAGCCATAACAGGCATTTCGTTTGCGCTGTTGATCTTGATAACCTGGATAGGTGTAGGTTATCAAAGTGCTGTGAACAAACCAGCCGTTCACAATGCGCTTATCGTGGAGATAGAAAAAGGCGACTCCTTTGACAGCATCTCCCAAAAATTACTCGCTCAAGGTATTGATATTGAGCCGCTTTGGTTTAAGGTTATTGCCTTGCAGAGAAGGGTTATCAATAAACTCAAAGCGGGTGAATACCAATTAACCGCTGGATTAACGATCCCGCAAATATTGACGATTTTTGCTGAGGGAAGGGCAATAAAATACGCCATTACTTTTCCCGAAGGATGGAGTTTAAAAGAACTGCTGCAAGAAATCGAAAAAAATCCTAATCTTAAACAAACTTTGCCAAAATTAGCGTCAGCTGAGATATCTTCTCAACTAGCAATCAGTGATAAAAATCCGGAAGGCTGGTTTTTTCCTGATACTTATTACTTTGAAAAAAATGCTACGGATGTTTCGATATTGAAAATGGCGTATGCAAAAATGCAGTCAGTACTTGCACAGGAATGGCAAAACAAAGAATTAAATCTCCCCTATAAAACCGCTTACGAAGCGCTTATCATGGCCTCCATTGTGGAAAAAGAAACCGGAACAAAATGCGAGCGATCAAGGATTGCTGGTGTATTT
>PMDM01000264.1 GCA_003155565.1 Methylococcaceae bacterium
TTTACTGTGAGTTTTGCAAGAGGCTAATAAGTTATGGAATATAAGTCAAACATATCTTTTTATCCTAAATTTGATGTGTAACCTGTAGATTGTTTAGAGGCTAGCTCCGCATGTACGCTTATCTGATGACGGGAAATATTTTATAAACCATAATGGGCGGAAAAAATCGAAACAAGGATTGATAGCCTGTTTCAATTCCCCGCCGAATTACTGCCCAATCGGCAAATCCTCATGGGCAAACCACCTACGGGCTTGACCGTCACCACCATTTCCATTTCCGGAAGGTCGTCGCCGGACAATTGGAAATCATATTTTTGTAGCAGCATGGCTAACAATAGCTGGCCTTCGACCAAGGCAAAATGAGTGCCGGCACAATGCCGATGTCCTATCCCGAATGGCATATAGGCTTTGTTACGTTTGTCTGCGGTCAAAAATCGACTGGGATCAAATCTCTCCGACTGCTCCCAGAAGTCGGCATGGCGGTGCATGTTGTAAATGCAGAAAACTGCAATATCGCCCGCTTTTAACGAGCGTCCTTGCAATGGGGTGTCCTTGGCAACTTTTCGCAGTGTGATGCCGACCGGCGGACGAATACGCAACGATTCTTCCAATACCGCCTTCGTGTAGGTAAGCCGGTCTAAATCATTGACATCCGGCGTTTTGCCGCCCAGTGTTTTGTCCAGTTCGTCTTTTAAACGCGACAGGGTCTCAGGGTTTTTGGCCAATGTCCAGGTGAGCGCGGTAGCGGTCGTTTCATGGCCGGCGCTGAAAATCGTCAGCACTTCATCGCGGATTTGCCTGTCCCCCATTTTTTCGCCGGTATCGGGATCTTCGGTGTCCAGGAGCATTTGCAGCAGGTCATTATTACCGGCGGAATTGGCACGCCTTTGCGCGATAATGCCGTAAATAAGCTCGTCGAGCAACCGACGCGCCCGCATAAAGCGCCGATTGTCAGGGGTCGGAATGAATAGGGGCGGCCGTAATGGGTTCATGGCCGTTTTGGCTGCAAAGCGCAGGCTCATTTCCAAAGCCGGTGCAATCTGTTCGATTTGCTCAAGCACACTCGTGCCTAACATGGTTTGCGTGATCACCTCAACCGTAAGGCGCAGCATTTCATCGGCAATATTTACAGTTGCGTCGGGCGGCAATACATCCCATTTTGCCATTAGCTTATGGCAGGCAGCGGCCATTGCCGGCAACATCGTGTAAACGTTGCTGCGGTGAAACACCGGTTGTATCAACCTGCGCTGCTTGCGCCATAAATCGCCGCTGCTCGTGACCAGTCCTTGTCCAAGGATCAATGCCAGGCCGTTCGGTTTATTGGCGTCATATATTTTGACGAAATCCTCTTGCTGCTGGATCAATGCCAGCTCTGCCAAATCAGGATGGCTGATCAGATAAAATTCCTTAGCCCCGAGTTTGAAACGCATTAGATCCCCATATGTACGCTGCCAAGCAATCATGCAAGCTAACGGATTACGCTTGAACTCCGCCAGATTGCCGAATAAAAAATGGCCTGGAGGCCCGGGGATTTGGTTGGAGGTTTGCATGTAACGGCGGTGTGCGAAATAGGCAGGCTGGTACAAAAACAGCTAGAGTCTTACATTAAACTTATATGGCCTGGGTTGATATCAAGGCATTTTGCGTCATAAGCCAAACAATAACAAGCTCCACATTACCCAGGCTTATTATGGGGGCAAAGTCGTCATGCCAAGCCTTTTTGAGACCTGGCCTAAGGTATTAGATTGTGAGTTATCCGCAAGTTACCCGTAGTTATGAGGTATGAGTTGCCCAGTTCACAGTAAAGCTAAGAAACAGGCTGCATAATTCATAAGACGCCTGTTTTCCCGACACTACTCAGTTTTTATCCTAATACTACTTCCCTTCCGGATCGTCCTCGTTTCCGGGAGACGGTTCGTCAGGTTTATTGTCAATTTCACCCAGCTTCATCATGAAATACAGACAGGATACGACGGCGATCACCATCACTGCTTCAAACACTAAGCGCAACATGTTGTTCTCCCGTCGTAAGGATAATACGATCAATCAGTTAGGAATCTTGGCCTTAAGTGACTTGTAGGCTCATTCTGACAGGTTGTCAATATCTTTAAGGCCTCTGCATAACCGACGAATCGCAATAAAGCTGTCCAGCCTAGCAAAAGTCAGCCTAACATCTAAGTGAACAAAGCGATTTTTTCAATTTTACGTCGTGTTTTAGAGTGGCGTTTGCGGTTTTTACGGGTTTTATGAGAGAAGATCCCAAGTTTGTCTCTCAAGTTTGGCCGAGGATACCTGGCTTAGGGTTCATGACGGCTGCTAAGAGCCATGACATTGGAATTGAAGGAAATTTAAGCTATTTTCTTGGTTTAATTCCTAAATGAAGACTAACTAAGCACGACGACCAATAAGCCGCTTTACGGGTTAAGGGCCGAAAACTTGCATTATTCCGAAGCTCCCCTAAGCTTGTTTGGTGTATTGCAAAAAATAACCACACCGCCTTGCCGCAAACCAGCGTTTCCAGTCCCTTTGGAAGCACTCGGCTCAGGCTTTTGTCTATCTCGTAGGGAGGATTACAATTGCCAATGTTGAAGACCATGTCTACCGGCATTAGCCTCTCCGACCTATTTGAAGACGACCTCCAGCTGACTTCGCCACCCAACCTCTTTTTTGAGCTGAAAAGTGTGCTTGNNCTGCAAAACCTTGTCCTGGCAACGCTTGTCATTAATAAGTTTTCGGCGCAACCCGGCGGCATGATGACGATGCATGACTTTTGGGCGACGGGCTTGCGCAGCGCATTAATGGCAAAAGCGCTGGCACTGGCTTTACCCGGCCAAATCAAAGAAGACAGGGAATCGGTCTTTATCTGCGGGTTGCTACATGACATCGGCAAGCTGGTCTTTTATCGCCGTATCCCGGAAATAGCCCGGCAGATCGGTTTGCTGGCCGAACAAACCGGGGAATCCGAGACCGCTATCGAGCAAAAAATTCTCGGCTTTGACCACTATGATGCAGGTGCGGAACTGGCCCGGTTATGGCATTTGCCCGCCATCATTTCGGAAACCATCGGCCAACACTGCAGGCCCGACAGTTCCAGCCCTTACTGCCTTGTCGCCGACCTAGTCCGGTCGGCCAACCTGGCCAGCAAAATGGACTTGTCGGAGGATGCCTTCGACCCCAATAAGTGGGGCATCTCCAATGACGACTTGAGTGCAATAATCGATAACGTGCACGACCAATTTGACGAATTGTTCTCGATTTTTTATCCCGTATTGTGATTCCTTCTTAATGGTTTCGGTTTCTATTTGAACCACCAATCTTATTCAAAACAGCTAAAGCGAACTTACATGTGGATCTTCTCGAAAGCGGTCTTTTGGTAATTTCATTTTTTGCTCACGGCGGAAGTGGCAACCGACCCACAGAAGACCATCGACCTTAGCTTTATTAATCTCAAAAGAAGACATTCAAAATTACTAAGTGGTTTGACGCTTTCGACTCCACTTTTTCCACCACCACTCGCATAAGATTGAAGGATGCCAAGCGAAAAAGTATTTTTTAAAGTACAAGCATGGTTTTTTTTCGATCGACTCGCTCATAATTTTTGAAAAAACTTATGTTAGGTAGCGTACATATTTTAACAATTATGTCGATTACTATGGCATTAGACTGAAAGGTGCGAGCTGTTGTGATCTAAATCGATTAGGTAGGGTCTTTCAGCATCTTTAGTAGTATAAAGTTATTGGCGTGTAATCAATTTTTGGAGGCGAAAATGGAAACAAGTAACTACGAGCATGATAGCGATGAAATGATTACCTGCGCTTCTCCCGGCTGTGGATGCAAGATAGAGCCAAGCGAAACATATTGCAGCGAGATTTGCAAAAATCAGCAAAAAGATGGGCCATGTCATTGTGGGCATTTTGATTGCCGAGCCGAGCAAGAAGGCATGTAGCAAAACCTGTTGAAATATTGAGTTTCGATGTTTGGCCAGCATTCTTTTGACTTAATCTTATAAGATAAACGTCTTGTCCGGTGATGTGCAAAGCAGTAGGAGCAGAAATCTTACAAAGTGACTTGCACGAACTCTGCTTTACTACCGCCACTCATTCATTAAATTGATCTTGATAAAAAGGTATTAAAGGAGAATATTATATCAATTGAAACAGGAACCGTTCGGCTACACCGCGTACTGCGAGCACCAGCCGAACGAGTCTATAAGGCGTTTACGGATAAAAGCGCTTTAGAGCGCTGGCTCCCTCCATACGGATTTACGGGTACGATCCACGAAATTGATATCCGGGTTGGTGGCGGCTATCGGATGTCTTTCACGAATTTTGGTACTGGAAATAGTCATTCGTTTAAAGTCGAATATGTCGAACTAGTGCCTAATGAACGAATTCGGCACACCGATCGTTTTGAGGACGAAAACCTTCCCGGTGAAATGATTGTTTCAATTGATCTCAAGACCCTGGTTTGTGGAACGGATATCAGTATTGTTCAGGAAGGAATTCCCTCGGTAATTCCAGTCGAAATGTGCTATTTGGGTTGGCAAGAGTCACTGTATCAACTTGCCCGACTCGTTGAGCCAGATATTCCTGACAATGGATAAGAGAAAATATAAACAGAAGGGTGAGGCCTAACTATGGCATACACGTTAACATCATCTGCAGTGCGCAACTTTTTGCATGTTGCGCTTTACCGCAAAAATCA
>PMDM01000128.1 GCA_003155565.1 Methylococcaceae bacterium
CCAGAACTTCACCGGTTTCGGCATCAAGCACGACTCGCGCCATAGCCCCTAGGCCGTACGCATGCGAATAGATTTCCCACTTTCCACCTTTGCCGAACCACTGACGACGAAAATTCGTGCGTGCAGGTTCCACCCACGCCCATCCTTGCTCTTTAACGACTTTCTTCGCACGGGCTATAGCTTCTTGCTCTGTTATCATCGTTAAGGCCCTTCCCCGATACGAATAGTAAACTGCGCACCACTGACCGTAATATTTCCGATTGCGATGCCTTCTGTCGCAACTTGGGATACCGTGACATACCCGCCTTCGATGGGAAAGCGAATGCCAACGAGGATATTTTCAAAGCCGCGAACACGCAATTGCGCGTAGCTTTCCGCCATAGCCTCTTCAATATACCTTAGCAGCGCGGAACGCCAATATCCGCTTGCCCTTAGCTGTGCGCGTAGCTGACGCATCGGGCTAAAACGGGGGGAGAGGACGCTATGCACCCACTCATGATATAGGGTCAACCTCTGCTCCGTTAAGGTCTGGTTTCTTGTGACGGAAATGTTTCCCCACCAGTCAGTCTCGCCGAGAGCACCGCCCGGCAGCGAGAATGGCCTTGTAATCCGGGTGGGTGCGCTTGGAGCGGGAATGGCTCCTACATTGGGCATAGGTTTGACACTCGGCCTCCCCCGAACAGCAACAGCCCGTGTGCTATGGCGAAGAAGCAAAGCCGAAATCAGGGAGATGCCAAGAATGTTCACTGCAGCAGCGAAATGGCGAGCTGCCCGTTGGAGGTCAGCATCTGTTCTCGCGCCGACCGCTGCATTGGTAAAATTGTATAGTTCCTGTGCACCGCTGAACACCGAGAGTCCCAAGACAGCAAACCCGACTGTCAGAAGAATGATATCGACGATTTCACCGATGCCAAATAAATGAGAACCGGCCCACAGCAGCAGCGTCCCAGCGATGATCGCCACTGACTCGGAGCTGAGCAAGCCCTGCACTTGATGCTTTGCTTCTACGGGGAGCATGGGCAATGATCGGCGCATTGCCTCCGCGATTCTTTCATGAGTGCCTAGGGGAACAGTATTGATGGATCCGGGTACTGGCGACCTAGTTCGCACCAACGTACCCTTGTCAATAACGGGTGAGTTGGAATCTGTGCCCAGCGGTCCTGGCATTTCTGGTACTCCTACATACGAATCGGTGACTAGACGACTAAATAGTGATTACTGGGTCAGGGCAGCTTATACTCCGTTCAACCTTAGTTGACAAGAGTAAATTTCAAGGCTAGGTTTTCTAAGATGGATAATATGTAAGTAAGCGTAAAAAGTTTCAGGAAAGCCAATATTTAAAAGCTTATGAGCTTATTATTTATTGATAGGCGGATCAACTCCGAAGTGCAATCCCATTCATTATCATACTATCCTAAAACGGCTTCACCACCGCCAAAATCACAATAGCAACCAAAAACAACACCGGCACTTCATTCATCCAGCGGTAATAGATATGTCCGTGTGGGTTACGGTCGTGTTTAAAATCCAACAGCCACTTTCCACAGACAACGTGATAAATCAGCAATACAACAAGCAAAGTCAGTTTCATATGCAACCAGCCGCTAGTGCCGTAAATATCCCAGGCATAGCTGGCAAGCATCCAGATACCGAAGATGAAAGTCAAGATCATGCCCGGTGTCATGATACCGAAATACAATTTGCGTTCCATGATCTTGAAGCGCTCGTTGCTGATCGCATCCGTGCTCATGGCATGGTAGACAAACAAGCGCGGCAGATAAAATAACCCGGCAAACCAGGTCACCATAAAAATCAAATGTAAGGCTTTCAACCAGAGCATTGCTTATCCTTTCAGTAAGTGTTCAATACGGGTTTGCATGTCCGTTAAATCAAACGCGCCCACTTCGCGTTTGTCAACAGCACCTTCTGGATTAATCAGTAACGTTGTAGGCGTTGCCCAAACGCGACCAAATGCCCTGGCATATTCGGATGTAATATCCAACACGACGTGATACGGCAGTTTTTGTTCGTTCGTCATGGCTACGACACGATTGGGCGGGTCATAAGTCATCGCTATGGCAATGATTTCAAATCCTTGTGGATGAAATTGCCTGTACAACGCAATAAGGCGTGGAATTTCTTTTACACAGCTAGGGCAACTCGTCGCCCAAAAAGTAATGAGTACGGGCTTTCCATGAAAGGTTTGCAGCTTAATCTGTTCGCCGGTAATCGTGGTAAAAGTAGTGTCGGGTGTAAAGCTATATGTCTTACTTCTCGCCATCCACAAGGCAAGTGAAATCAGCGCTATCAACAAGAATCCTCTAAGCCACGGTTTGGTTTTCATTCGCTATAAGATCATATCTAACATATCCCGATTATACCAAATCNNTTTTATTATTCATGAAAAAAATCCTCATTTCCGACAAATTGGCAGAAGCCGGCATTAACTATTTAAACGAGCAAGCTGAGTCTGGCATTAAAATTCATATTGAAACGGGTCTTGATGAAGAAGGGCTTTGTAACATAATCGGCGAATACGATGCCTTATTGATCCGCAGCGACACCAAAGTCACCAAAAAAGTGCTGGAAGCCGCCAAAAACCTGAAATTGATCGGTCGTGCCGGGATAGGTGTGNNATGTTGATATTCCGATGGCAACCGAAATGGGCGTGATCGTGATGAATACCCCCGATGCCAATGCCACCACCACGGCAGAATTGGCGGTTGCCCACATGATGTCATTGAGTCGCCAGTTACCCACAGCAGACCGTTCCGTACGTGCAGGTAAGTGGGAGCGCTCCAAGCTGATGGGTGCAGAAATTGCCCATAAGACCTTGGGCATTGTGGGTTTCGGCACCATAGGTAGGATAGTATCCCAACGTGGTTTAGGGTTAAGGATGGACGTGATTGCCTTCGATCCGTTTGTCGCCCCAGAAATCTACGCAGAATACGGCGTTGAATCCGTCAGTCTGGACGGTTTGGTCAGCCGCGCCGACTACATCACCTTACATTGCCCGTTAATTGAGAAAACCAAAAACCTCATCGGCGCAGCGCAATTTGCCAAAATGAAAAAAGGCGCACGGATTATCAACTGCGCCCGTGGCGGTTTGATTGATGAAAAGGCCCTTTACGATGCCTTAAAAAATGGGCAATGCGCGGGTGCGGCACTAGACGTTTACGAAAACGAACCACCAGCCGGATCGCCGTTGTTGGAATTGGAAAACATCGTGTTTACCCCGCATTTAGGCGCGTCAACGTCAGAAGCACAAGTCGCAGTGAGTGTTGAAATCGCACGGCAAGCGGTATTGTTCTTGAAAACGGGCGAAGCGGTTAATGCGCTTAACCTGCCAAGAGTTTCCGCCGAAGAACTGAATAAATCGCATGATTTCATGAATTTAGCCACAAAATTGGGCAAAATTTTAGCTGGATTAGCCAATCAGCCTATCACCAAAATAGAAGTGGCATTATACGGCAAAGCGGCTGATGCGGCGGTACGTCCGGTTTCGGTTGCTGCCCTGATTGGGGTTTTGAGCGGCCAGGTTTCCACCCCCGTCAACCGCGTTAACGCAGAAAATATCGCCAAACGCCAAGGCATTGCCTTGGTTGAGTCGGTTTCTCAAGACTCGCCGGATTATGTGTCACTTATCAAAGTTACTGGGCATTGTGCCGATCAAAGCATCTCGCTTTCCGG
>PMDM01000442.1 GCA_003155565.1 Methylococcaceae bacterium
GCCCATCATCAACAAACGGCTCTGCGCTTGCAGAAAGGTTGGGGTCAATGATCGGCTTCCTGCGCGGTAAATTGATCCATAAAGCCCCGCCTTTATTGTTGCTGGACGTGCAAGGTGTGGGTTACGAAGTGGAAGCGCCGATGACCACGTTCTACAACCTGCCTGCCATCGGCACGGAAATACTCTTGCACACGCATTTGGTCGTGCGCGAAGATGCCCACATTTTATTCGGCTTTTCCACCGAAGCCGACCGAACGATGTTCAGGACGTTAATCAAGGTGAACGGTGTAGGCCCTAAGCTCGCATTGACGATATTATCCGGCCAGACTGCCGAAGAATTCAATCGCTGCATTTATAATAATGATACACAGGCTTTGGTACGTTTGCCGGGCGTGGGCAAAAAAACAGCCGAACGACTCGTCATTGAAATGCGCGATCGTTTGCCGTCCATGGGGGATTCTTCTCTATCAAATATCGAGACAGTCAGTTCGGTTATGACAATGGGTCAGGCAAACCCAAAACAAGAATCGATAAGCGCTTTATGTTCGCTGGGATATAAGCCCTTGGATGCTGCTAAAATGGTGCAAAATATTGGTGCCGAAGGCAAAAGTTGTGAAGATATTATTAGGTTGGCGTTGCAAGGTGCGGCAAGATAACTTGAGGAACCTCATTCCCACGTAAGAGAGTGGAAATGATATAAATTTTTTGTCAATAATGTACTCTTCGAATAAATTCATATGATTAATGGAAAAGACAACCCAGTCGAATGGGCAATGATGTCTTATAACCTTGAAGAAGTAGTCGAACACTTACAAGAATTATCGAACTTAGTAATTCCTGACGCATCGATTGATGAAGAAGAGTTTAAGGTTTATATGGGACACATATATGCTCACTTAAATCGCATTTGGAATCAAAGAAATCACATTGGAGATATATCCGATGAGCAGCTTGAACAATATTCTGAATTTCCGGTAGATATAAAGTTTTATGACTGACATTGTATTCAATTTGATTCCCTGAAAACGAACTGTAATTAATGAGATACTGTCATAAATGATCGAATCTGACCGCATGATTAGCCCTCAAAGCCAACCTGATGAGGAACGCCAAGACCGCGCCATTCGTCCCAAGCGTTTGGCGGAATACATCGGCCAGCAGGAATTGCGTACCCAAATGGAAATCTTTATTCAGGCGGCAACTGCGCGTAAGGAGGCCTTGGATCACGTGCTGATTTTTGGTCCCCCAGGCTTAGGCAAAACCACCTTGGCCAATATCATCGCGACGGAAATGTGTGTTAACATTCGGCAAACTTCGGGGCCCGTGCTGGAAAAAGCGGGGGATTTGGCGGCTTTGCTGACCAATCTTGAAGCCCATGATGTGCTGTTTATAGATGAAATTCATCGCTTGAGTCCAGCGGTTGAAGAAATCCTGTATCCAGCGATGGAAGATTACCAACTGGATTTGATGATAGGCGAAGGGCCTGCCGCCCGTTCAATCAAGCTGGATTTGCCGCCCTTTACTTTGGTGGGCGCAACAACGCGGGCAGGCTTGTTGACATCACCCCTAAGGGATCGTTTTGGTATTGTCCAGCGCCTGGAATTCTATACGATTGATGAACTAGCCAGTATCGCCATGCGTTCGGCTAATGTATTGGGAATCAGCTTGGAACCGCAGGGCGCTTATGAGATTGCCCGTCGTTCCCGTGGTACGCCGCGAATTGCCAACCGTTTGCTGCGGCGAGTGCGGGATTATGCCGAAGTTAAGGCGAACGGTGTTATAACAGAAATTATTTCTGTTCAGGCTCTGGACATGTTGCGAGTGGATACTAACGGCTTTGATGCACTTGACCGTAAATTGTTGATGACTATGATAGACAACTTTTCCGGTGGGCCGGTCGGCCTTGATACCTTGGCGGCAGCGATTAATGAAGAGCGCGGTACGATTGAAGATGTACTTGAGCCGTATTTGCTGCAACAAGGCTTCATCATGCGAACACCCCGTGGACGCGTGGTTACGCAGCAAGCGTATCTGCATTTTGGTCTAAAGCCTCCGAAAAGCATGGGGATTTCCGAGGATTTATTTGAATAAGCCTTTTAGCTGGACAGTGCGGGTGTATTACGAGGACACCGACGCGGGCGGCGTGGTGTTTTATGCCAATTACCTGAAGTATTTTGAACGGGCAAGAACCGAGTTGCTCAGGGCGAAGGGTTACGAACAGGACGAACTGATGGTCAATGAAGGTATCGTCTTTGCGGTGCGTTCCCTGACTGTTGAGTATCTTAAGCCAGCCCGGTTCAATCAGCTTTTGCAGGTTAGCGCATACATAAAAAACATTAAAAAAGCCAGTATCGAATTTGTACAACACATCAGCCGAGACAACAATATATTGGTTACAGGTGAGGTTCGCATTGCCTGTATAGATGTAAAAACGCTGAAACCTAAAGCCATTCCTGAAAATTTATTAGAGCAGTTAAAACATGAATACTGATTTATCAATCTTCCATTTAATTATAGATGCCAGCTTTGTCGTCCAATTTGTCATGTTGATACTGATTGTGGCATCCGTGGCATCATGGACTTTCATCTTTTCCAAGCGCAAGGAACTTAGCCGCGCAATACAAATCACAGACGAATTTGAAGGCGAATTCTGGTCAGGCACGGCATTAGCCGATCTTTACAGAAAACTGGCGGCAAAAGATTTTGAACCGGAAGGCATAGAAAAAATATTTCTGGCAGGCTACAAAGAATTTTCACGAATGCGGCAAACCGGAACGGTCGAGCCGATGGTGCAAGTGGAGAGCGCCCAGCGCGTCATGCGTATTGAGCTGTCAAGAGAGCTTGATCGCCTGGATGAGCATTTGGCTTTTCTGGCGACGGTAGGCTCAACCAGCCCTTATGTCGGTTTATTCGGCACGGTCTGGGGAATCATGAATTCCTTTATGTCACTCAGCACAGTTAAACAGGCAACCTTAGCTCAGGTTGCGCCGGGTATTGCCGAAGCGTTGATAGCAACAGCTATCGGCTTGTTTGCCGCGATTCCTGCGGTGGTCGCCTATAACCGTTTTTCTACAAGACTGGATAGCTTAACGGGCCGGTACGAATTGTTTGTCGAAGAATTCGTGGTATTGCTGCAAAGACAGGCGCATACGAAATGAGAAAAACCAAGCGCAGAAAACCAATGGCGGAAATCAACGTCGTCCCTTATATCGACGTGACCCTGGTGTTGTTGATTATTTTTATGATTACCACGCCCATGCTGCAAACGGGGGTGGACGTTGACTTGCCGAAAGCGAAATCGGAAACGGTAGAATCATCAGGAGAGGGCGTACCGCCTATCGTTATTTCCATCAAAAAAGATGGCAAACATTATATAAATGTCGATGGGGTAACGGACGACCTTGTGCAGCCAGAAGAAATCAATGCGCGGGTTGAGGCTGTGTTAAGCAACAACAAAAGCCCACAAGTGCTGATTAATGCCGATAAAACGGTGGATTATGGCTCTGTGGTTACGGTTATGGCATCACTTAAAAATGCAGGCGTACCCAATGTGGGGTTAATGACCAAGTCGGATGACGACCAATAAGATATAAATGGATAGTCAAAAAAAGCTTACCTGGGCATTTCTGTTAGCTCTGGTTTTCCATCTTACTTTGCTGGGGTTGTTTGCTCTAAGTGCGCTGTATAAGCCGAAAGCGGAACTGCCGCAGCCGGAATCAGACATCATTCATGCAACGATAGTTGAAGAAAGCAATACGCCAAAAAAGTCTAAGCCAGTCGAAAAAGCCAAGTCGGTAGCAGAACAAAAACAGGAAAAAGAACAAGCAGTTGCAACTAAAAAAACTGAAGAAGATAAAGCGGAACTGCTTAAACAAAAAGCAGCGGAAGTAGCCCAGGCGAAAGCAGAAGCCAAGAAAGAAGCGAATGAAAAGGCTCAAGCCGAAGAAAAAAAACTTGAGGCTGTTGAAGCGAAAAAGTTAGAAGCCGCCAAAAACACTGAGGCTAAGAAAGAAGAAGCTGCTAAAGCAACAGCCGAGAAAAAAGCCGAAGCAAAAAAACAGGAAGCGGCAAAAGCCAAAGCGGAAGAGGTAGCCAAAGAAAAAGCTGAATCAAAAAAAGCTGCGGAAGCGGAAGCAAAACAAGCGTCAGAGAAAAAGACTGAAGCTAAACAATTAGAAGCTGCCCAAAAAGCAGAAGCCAAGAAAAAAGAAGCCGCTAAAGCAGAGTCTGCCGCTGAAGCCAAAGCCGAAGCAAAAAAACTGGAAGCGGCAAAAGCTAAAGAAGAGGCTAAAGCAGAAGCGGCGGCCAAAGAAAAGGCTGAGGCGAAAAAGGCCGCTGCAGCAGAAGCAAAAAAGGAGGCTGTCGCCGAGGCCAAAGCCAAAGCTGCCTCTGAAGCAAAGGCTGATGCAGCAGCAAACGCCAAGGCAGAAGCAGCGACTCAAGCAAAAGCCGAAGCCAAAAAAGCCGCAGCGGCAGAAGCAAAAAAAGAAGCCGCAGCAAGCCGTATTGCTGAATTAGCAGCCGAAGAAAAAGCCAAACTCGAAGCAGCCGCAGAAGCCAAAGCAGAAGCGGCAAGAGCCAGTGCAGCTTCAAATGCAGCCGAAATCGAAAAATACAGAAAGCTAATCTCCGACAAAGTTCATCGCAACTGGATTGCGCCGCCTGGATCATCCGGTTCAAGATGTACGGTAAAAGTCAGGCTAACTTTCGATGGCACGGTGATGGACTCGACGGTTAACTGCAACGGAAATGAACTGTTTAGCCGTTCGGTAGAAAACGCCATTAACCGGGCTTCGCCGCTACCTGTTCCGGCAGATAGAGATTTAGTCAAAGTGTTTAGATCATTTACATTTAATTTCAATGCTAGAAGTTAGCTTTAACTATTGTTAATATCTTATTGATCTTCATGATATATTAATGTTTTAAAGATATAACAATTACAACTATTGTGTTTTAGACTATAGGCTTAACGAGGTAGAAACGTGAATTTTCTTAAAAAAATCCTGATACTAGGCTTAATGCTTGCTTTCGCGCCGCTTAGTCAGGCCGAACTGACTATCGACATCACCGAAAGCTCTGATAGCGGTACGCCCGTTGCTGTCGTGCCGTTTGCCTCATCCGGCGCTCCCGTGGACATCAGTTCTGTGATCAACGCTGATCTGGCGCGTAGCGGGTATTTCAAAATGCTGGCAGAGCAGTATATGCGTAGTAAGCCCAGTACAGCTTCCACAGTCCAATTCCCTGAATGGCAGGCTTTAAACCAGAATTATTTGGTGGTGGGTCAGGTTGGCGGTGGCGCTGGTGGTCAGTACAGCGTGCAATTTCAGTTGCTTGATGTAATGAAAAGCGGTCAATTGCTTGGTTATCAGATGAATTCGTCTGCTGCCGATTTACGTCGGACGGCACACCAAATTAGCGATCTGATCTTTGAAAAACTGACGGGCAAAAAAGGTGCATTTAGTGGGCGGATTGCCTATGTAACTAACAACAAACAGCAAAGCCAGTTACAGGTGGCGGATACTGATGGCTTTAATCCACAAATTATCGCCAGCTCGCAAGAGCCTTTGATGTCGCCATCCTGGTCGCCCGATAAAAGTAAAATGGCTTATGTGTCTTTCGAGAGGAAAACCGCCGCGATTTATGTGCAGATTTTGGCAACTGGCCAAAGAAAGCGCGTGGCTGAATTCCCAGGCATCAACGGCGCTCCTGCATGGTCTCCCGACGGCACAAAGCTGGCGTTAACCTTATCCAAAGATGGCAGCCCAGATATCTACACACTCAATTTGGGAACTGGCGCTTTGAATAAACTGACCAAAAGCTTTTCGATTGACACCGAACCCGTCTGGTCACCCGATGGCGGCAGTATTGTGTTCACCTCAGATCGCGGCGGTAAACCGCAACTGTATAAGGTTTCCAGCACGGGCGGAGGGGAAACAAGAATCACCTTTTCAGGCGACTATAACGCCCGCGCCAGCTTTTCTCCCGATGGCAAAAGCATAGCGATGGTACATGGCAATGGCGGCGATTATCGTATTGGCGTGATGGACGTAGGCAGCAAGTCGATCAACGTGTTGACGACAGGCCCTGCCGATGAATCACCCAGTTTTGCGCCCAATGGCACGATGGTTTTGTATGCGACCAAAAAAGGCGGCACAGCTTACTTATCCGCCGTGTCTTTAGATGGTAAAATGCAGCAAAAACTGGCCTTTAGTAATGGTGGCGTACGCGAACCTGCTTGGGCACCTTAAACGACACATCGAATTTACCTAAACCGATTAACATTCTCAGGAACAATAACTATGAAATTAAATAAATTATTATGGGTTTTACTGGCGGCTGTATTTGCTTTATCCGGTTGTAGCGAAGACGAAGCGACAGATAGCCTCGACAATGCCGCAAAAAATGCCGCCAGCGGCATCAACGACGCTTCAACCAGCGGATTGAATGGTGCTTCAACCTTATCAGGGATGGCAGGCCCTGGTTATACCGGAGTCACTGGCAATAACTCCTTCTTAGGTCCCGAATTCAGTGACCCGAATAACCCGCTATCCAGAAGCACGATCTATTTTATGCTGGATAGCAGTGAAGTCCAGCCGGATTTTATTCAGGTGATAAATGCCCATGCCCAATATTTGGTTGCCCATCCTAACCAAAAATTGACGCTGGAAGGTCATGCTGACGAACGCGGCTCACCTGAATATAACATTGCCTTGGGCGACCAACGGGCGAAAGCCGTCGCAGGGATGATGAAAGCGCAAGGCGTTTCCGATGGCCAATTGACCCTGATTAGTTATGGCGAAGAAAAACCTGCTGTTATGGGCAGTGATGAAAGCTCGTACGAGCGCAATCGTCGTGCTGAATTGTCTTATCAGAGGTAAGCATTGATGAATGCGCGCATTTTATTGCTGCTGACTGCCTGCAGTGCCGCTTGTGCTGAGTTGCCCCCAGTTGTTGGCAATGCCGGAGACGTGGCGACCAATCCGGCGGTTAATGCTCCCAAACCACCCGCCTCATTAACAACAACTTATGAGATGATGAAGCGGACAGAGCAAATGCAAGCTGAAGTGCAGCAACTCACCGGCAAGGTAGAAGAGCAAGCATCTCAGATTGAAGATCTTAAAAAGCAGCAAAAAACCATGTATACGGATTTCGATGACCGCCTACAGAGCATCGAAAATAAATCCGGTGGTGGCCAGCCGTCGGCAGAAATTCCCGCCGATTCTTCAACCCCAGCCGATACAGGGGCAAAAGAATCTCCAACACCACCTGCGACTACCGAGTTGCACGCTAGTCCAGACCAAGTTGTGGATAAACAACCTGCGGCAGTTGAAGCAGCGCCTGCAACTCCTGTTCAAGCACCAGCCCAATCTGCACCGGGATCTGCTCAAATTTCCGACGCTGAAAAACAGGAATATCAGCAAGGTTATGATGACCTCAGAAATGGGCGGACAGCGCAGGCCATAACTGAATTGAATGCCTATATTGCCAACCATCCAGGGAGCGCTTACGCGAGTAATGCACAATACTGGTTGGGTGAAGCCCATCGGGTTAATCAGGATAATGGCTCAGCCCGCAAAGCCTTCAATAGCGTCATTGAAAAATATCCTAACTCCGAAAAAGTACCCGATGCTTTGTTAAAGCTGGGGTATATTGAAAAGGATGAGAAAAACTTGGCAAAAGCCCGTGAATATCTGATACGGGTAACCACGGAATTTCCAAACTCCAAAGCCGCAAAATTGGCACAAAAAAAATTGCCTATGCTTGAACAAAGCGCACACTAATTGTGAGTTCGCTGCGCATAACGGAAATATTTTACTCATTGCAAGGCGAATCAAGTTCTGTTGGTATTCCCACAGTTTTCATCAGGCTCACCGGTTGTCCGTTAAGATGCAGCTATTGTGATACCGACTACGCTTTCACTGGCGGCGAAAAAAAGGAAATCAGCGCCATCATTGCCGAAGTCGAAAGCTACAAAACACGTTACGTCACAGTAACTGGTGGTGAACCGCTCGCGCAACCCTCGTGCCTGGAATTGATGACAAAACTGCTCGATCTGGGTTACATCGTATCTCTTGAAACCAGCGGTGCCATTGATGTCTCAGCGGTTGATCCTCGCGTCATCAAGGTGATGGATCTTAAAACGCCTAGTTCCGGGGAATTAAGTAAAAATTTATATCAAAACATTCAGTACCTGACCAAAAATGATCAGGTCAAATTCGTCATCGGTAACGAAGAAGACTACGGCTGGTCAAAGCAGATACTATCTGAATATCACTTGCCAGATTGTTGTGAAGTATTGTTTTCGCCTGTCATGGGACAGCAAAATCCAACCGAGTTGGCCAATAAGATACTACAAGACAGATTGCCTGTGCGCTTCCAAATTCAGCTTCATAAATTGCTTTGGGACGATGTCCGAGGCAAATAACCGATATGTCCAAAAAAGCTATCATCCTTTTATCTGGCGGGTTAGATTCCATCACCGTGCTGGCTCTCGCCCAGCAACAGGGATTTGACTGTTACGCCCTAAGTTTCGATTACGGACAAAGGCATAATGCCGAGCTTAAAGCGGCCAGTGAGATAGCCAAGACGTATCAAGTAAAAGATCACAAAATCGTTAAACTTGGACTGGGTTCTATCGGCGGCTCAGCGCTTACCGACGAAAATATCCAAGTTCCCGATAAACTCGAAGAAGGCATACCCGTCACTTACGTGCCCGCAAGGAATACCATTTTTCTTGCCTTTGCCCTGGGGTGGGCGGAAGTATTAAAAATAAGGGATATTTTTGTTGGTGTTAACGCAGTCGATTATTCCGGTTATCCCGACTGTAGGCCAGAATTCATCAAGGCCTTCCAACAACTAGCCGACCTTGCCACCAAAGCGGGTGCAGAAGGCGAACATTTCACCATACACACGCCGCTCATTTCCCTAAGCAAAGCCGAAATCATCAAGTTAGGTGTCAAGCTTGGGGTTGATTATACTCCTACGGTCTCTTGCTATTCTGCCGATAACCAAGGCCGGGCTTGCAGGGTTTGTGATGCATGCCGACTAAGAAAGCTGGGTTTTACCGAGTCAGGAGTCCCTGATCCAACCCGTTACCAACAGTAGCATAGAAAAATCTTGCAAAGATTTGTTTGATTGTTATAATTGTAAGTCTTTGTTGGGTCGTTAGCTCAGCCGGTAGAGCACTGCACTTTTAATGCGGTTGTCGCGCGTTCGAGCCGCGCACGACCCACCACCAAAGCTATTGATTCGTAAGTATTTCAGCAAGATTGCCCGTCGAGTTGAAGCAACTTAACCGCAGCAAGGCGCAAATTTAGGCGCACTTCTGCTTTATTTTGCTCAATGAGGTGGCGTAATGAACCAAGAAAACAAATCCCCTTTAGCCCAATCCGGGGCTAAAAATCCAATCCAAGAAATTATTTATTCAAAGCGAGTTCGTTTGTTCGATCTGCTTTCAGAGAATTGCCTTGTCGATGTTTGTGGAGGTGCATAATGGCTTACATTCGCACTTTAGCAAACGGCAATTACCGCGCCGATGTCCGCATGAAAGGCATTGTCAAAAACAAAACCTTCCTTTCACAGTCATTAGCTCAAATCTGGCCGAATAAGATTGAACATAGCATTAAAAAGACCTATGCACCACCCCCTACCAAAACAGCGATTTTGCATGGGGTAAAATTCAGTAGGACTTTTGGGCGATAAAAACGGGATTTTTCAGTTCAACGGCCTATTTTGTCCAATTCATGCAGTCAACGGCGGGATTTGGTGTGCTGCCCCCTTGTTTTTAGCGCATTACCGCCATCACTGGGCGCAGTAAGGCTGCATAGGTTGCTCCAACGTGGCCTTATTGGACGCCTTCAGTAAGTTCATGCACATCCCCTTGAGCAACACTTGGGCATTGACTTTGTGGGCGCCAAAATAACGCGCCCTGGCCATCCCGAACAGCCGCTTCATCGTCCCGTGTAATGGTTTAATTAAACAGGACA
>PMDM01000219.1 GCA_003155565.1 Methylococcaceae bacterium
CCCGGCATCCGTCCCGGCCAGCAGACCGGTGAATATCTTGACAAGGTTTTGTCGCGTCTGACGCTGTGGGGCGGCCTGTACATCATGGCTGTCTGTTTGCTGCCGGAGATCATCCGCATGGTCAATCCGGCCATCCCGTTTCAGTTCGGCGGCACGTCGTTGCTGATCATTGTGGTGGGCGTGATGGATTTCGTCGCTCAAACCCAGTCACATCTCATGTCGCATCAATACGAAGGCTTGATGAAAAAAGCCAATCTGAAAAAATAAAACATAACACATGAATTTTAGGAGTTAGTTATGAAAGTACGGGCCTCGGTTAAAAGAATTTGTAGAAACTGCAAGGTTGTGAAAAGAAGCGGTGTTGTCAGGGTTATCTGTGTAGATGGAAGGCACAAGCAACGTCAAGGATAGAATTAGATGTTGCTGCAAAATTGCAGTAATGCTAAAATTTCGAGTTAACTTTAGAATCCTATTCAGTGGAGTACTAGATGGCACGTATTGCCGGGATAAACATACCAGAACATAAACATGCTTGGATCGCCTTAACTTCTATTTATGGAGTTGGCCGTCAGACTGCAAGCGATATTTGTGAGAAAGTCGGTATTTTGACATCTATAAAGATTAAAGACCTGACAGAAGATCAGTTAGAGTCTATTCGTGCCGTAGTGTCTAAAATGACCGTTGAAGGCGATCTACGTCGCGAAGTGTCTATGAATATCAAAAGGTTGATGGATCTCGGATGTTATCGTGGAATTAGACATCGCCGTGGCTTGCCCTTAAGAGGGCAACGAACCAAAACCAACGCACGTACTCGTAAAGGTCCACGCAAACCGATTAAAAAGTAAGAAATAAACAGGGTCTAATTAATGGCAAGTCCAGCTCGTACCAGAAAACGCATTAAAAGAGAAGTTGCAGATGGCATCGTTCATGTCCATGCTTCATTCAACAATACCATCATTACTATTACCGATAGAAAAGGTAATGCTTTATCGTGGGCGACATCAGGAGGTTCAGGTTTCCGTGGCTCAAGAAAAAGCACTCCATTTGCTGCACAAGTAGCAGCGGAGAAAGCCGGCACTGTCGCTTTAGAATTTGGTATGAAAAACCTTGATGTGCAGATTAAAGGCCCAGGCCCAGGCCGTGAGTCGGCTGTGCGTTCCCTGAATAATTTAGGGTTCAAAATTAATACCATTGTTGATGTGACACCCATTCCACACAATGGTTGCCGTCCACCTAAAAAACGCCGCGTGTAATTAAGGAGCTGTATAAATGGCAAGATATCTTGGACCCACTTGTAAATTAAGTAGAAGAGAAGGAACAGACCTTTTTCTAAAGAGCAGAGGCAAGTCTTTAGAGGGTAAATGTAAGTTAGACCAAAGGCCTGGTCAACACGGTACAAAACGAGCTAGAAGCTCAGATTATGCGCTCCAGTTAAGAGCCAAGCAGCGTCTACGTAGAATTTATGGTATTTTGGAAAAACAATTCAGAAATTACTATAAATCAGCTGATATGAAAAAAGGCGCAACAGGCGAAAATCTGTTGAACCTTCTTGAATCAAGATTGGACAATGTCGTTTATCGTATGGGTTTTGCCGCAACTCGAGCAGAAGCGAGACAATTGGTTAGCCATAAGTCTATACAAGTCAATGGCGCAGTAATCAACATACCTTCTTATCAACTGTCAGATGGTGATGTGCTGACGGTCAGGGAAAAAGCCAAAAAGCAACAACGGATAGTTGATGCGTTAGGCGTGGCTGAACAATACGGTTTTCCTGCTTGGATGGAAGTCGATCCAAAAAAGATGGCAGGTACATTTAATTCTTTACCAGATCGTGTCGATCTGGGTAGCGATATCAACGAACAGTTGGTCGTAGAATTATATTCAAAATAATTGCGGTTCTGAGGAAGATACATGCAAAATTCTTTTGCTGGATTGTTAAAGCCTCGGTTAGTTGAGGTTGTAAGTAAAACACCAAATCATACTATGATAGTCATTGAGCCTTTGGAAAGAGGTTTCGGACATTCACTCGGGAATGCCCTGAGAAGGGTATTGCTGTCCACCATTCCAGGGTGTGCAGTTACTGATGTCGAGATTGAGGGTGTACAACACGAATACACAACTATCGAAGGTGTTCAAGAGGATGTTATCGACATTTTATTGAACCTAAAAAAATTGGCAGTTGTACTTCACTCTAGGGATGAAGTTGAGCTAACGCTCACAAAAAATGGAGAAGGTAGTGTTACAGCTGCTGATATTTCATTGCCGCACGATGTGGAAATTATTAATCCTGATTTGGTCATAGCCAATCTGACCCAAGCGGGTGTTTTAAACATGAAAATAAGGATTCGTCGTGGTAGAGGTTACGAACCACTTAGTGTCCGTAAGACTCAATCAGACTATGTTCCAGTTGTTGGAGCTTTGCATTTAGACGCGTCTTATACCCCTATTGTTAAAGTTGCTTACCATGTTGAAAGCACTCGAGTTGAGCAACGGACTAATTTAGATAAATTGATTATTGAGCTGGAAACTAATGGAACTGTCGACCCAGAGCAAACAATAAAATTGGCGGCAACGATTCTTCACGACCAATTATCAGTATTTGTTGATTTCGAGCGGGTAGTCCATCCGCAAATTGAGGATGTTACTGTTACCGAAGATGATATTGATCCGATTTTGTTGCGCCCTGTCGATGATCTTGAGTTGACGGTGCGTTCGGCAAATTGCTTAAAAGCAGAAAACATTTTTTATATTGGCGATCTGATTCAACGAACTGAAGTTGAATTGTTGAAAACACCCAATCTTGGTAAAAAGTCATTGACTGAGATAAAAGACATCTTGGCTTTGAAAGGGTTGTCCTTGGGTATGCGTTTAGACAATTGGCCACCTGACAGCCTTGCTGACCAATCACACGCAATAACACACTAACATAGGTCTTTAGTAATGAGACATCGCAAAAGCGGTAGACAACTTAATATGAATAGCAGCCATAGAAAGGCGCTATTCAGTAACATGGCTAATTCATTGTTCAAACATGAATTGATTAAAACGACATTGCCTAAGGCGAAAGAATTGCGGGGCTTTGCAGAACCCCTTATAACTTTATCAAAAGACGATAGCGTAGCAAAAAGACGTCTCGCTTTCGCAAGATTGCGTGATCGTGACATGGTAACCAAACTATTTAATGAGTTGGGCCCACGTTACAAAAATCGTCCAGGAGGTTATTTACGCATTATGAAATGTGGTTTCAGGCCAGGAGACGATGCGCCAATGGCGTATGTTGAGTTGGTTGACAGACCTACTGAATCTTGATTATTTGGTTTATAAATAATCATCAGACATAAAAAAACCGGCATTGCCGGTTTTTTTATGTCTGAAATTTACTTAAGGGAACCTCTATTTATTGAAATTTAAGTCACCCAATTGCAATCCGGCTGATTTTTTTCGACTATATTTCAAAATTAGGGTGTATTCCAGTGATTTGAAGTAAAAATCACATCA
>PMDM01000423.1 GCA_003155565.1 Methylococcaceae bacterium
AATGCATCGGCTATGTGCGGTAGCAGACGGACAATAAATGGAAATCGCTGTACCTTTTGAACCACGAAATAAACAGTTTGTATGCGCCCCGGTTTGCCGTTAAGGAATATTATCGGAGAAAACCCAGTGATACTGCCGCTTATGTCCGTGTGTGGCGATACCGGTCGCCTTACAACCATCTAATTAAGAGGTACACAACATGATCTGGGATCAACTTGAAGAAAACTTGAAAGAATTTATAAGCAATGTCAAGGAACAATGGGGTTGGTTTATCGACGATCAAATTGACGTTATCGAAGGTAAACGGAATCATTTTTGTGGTAAGGCGCAGAAGGTCTATGTGATCGACAGCGACGAAGCTGAAAAACGTTTGGCAGACTGGCAGAACCTCCAAAGGGACAAAATTCGTAACCAAGGCGGGCAACTGCGTGATTGCGCTGCGTCTGCGCCCAATGACGCTGGTTTCAGTTATAACAGGGATCCAGCCAGCAGGAATTGGCAGCTCCGGTCTGACTGATGGCTTATTTATCCGACTTAATACAATTTTTGGACACAACCATGAATGAACTTACCAAAAACAATTTATATTCTTCCAAGACAAACCTGAAAAAGCATCAACTGCCAGCCTTGAGATATGGTTATGACGCACTAGAACCTTACATTGATGAACGCACCATGATGCTGCACCACGACATACATCATGGGGGATATGTGGAAAAGCTGAATGAGGCGCTGGAGAAGTCACCGGACTTTCAGAATGCCTCGGCATTGTGGCTGTTGTGCAATCTGGACAAATTACCCAAAGAAATCAGGGTCGCGGTACACCACAATGCGGGTGGACATGTCAATCACAGCATGTTCTGGCGGGCCATGAAGCCTGAGCCATCTGCCGAACCCACAGGGTTGTTCCGTGAGGCCATCAACCGTGACTTTGGCAGTGTCGAAGAACTCAAAACTCGGTTCGATGAAGAAGGTGTCAAGCTGTTTGGGTCGGGATGGGTATGGCTGGTGCAGACCCAGAAGGATGATGGCAAGCTCGAGGTGGTCACCACGTCTGGCCATGACAATCCGATGATGAAGGNNTATGAAAGTCGTCGTCCCGATTACCTGAAGGCCTGGTGGTCAGTCGTCAACTGGGAAGGGGCGGCCCATCGCTTCGACCTCTCAAGTAACTCCGTAGAGGAACTCTGGGAAGCAGAAGGTGGCGTCCTCCCCGTGACATAAAAGTCATGGGCATCACTATAAACCACTATGGGCGGTAGCAACGACAATTTACCGTCACACGATATCAATTGGGATTCATGATGAACAAACCAAAACCACCGATTCTTCCAGCCAAAGGCAAAAAACAAGGGGCTAAGCCAGGAGTGGCAAAAGTTTCAGTCGGCAGCGGCGGAGAGTGGCACCAGGTTGCCACTGGTGACCAGCCAGCGTTGACGACTAACCAAGGCTTGCCAATTTCCGACAACCAAAACTCCCTGAGGGCCAATCCGAAAGGCCCGACACTGCTGGAAGATTTCATCCTGCGCGAAAAAATCACCCATTTCGACCACGAACGGATTCCCGAGCGCATCGTCCATGCACGGGGCACAGGCGCACACGGTTTTTTTGAACTGACCCAATCCCTAGAAAAATACACGACAGCCAACGTACTGACCGAAGTGGGCGAGCAAACGCCCCTCTTTACGCGTATCTCAACTGTTGCAGGTGGTTCCGGTTCGTCCGATACGCCGCGCGATGTTCGCGGCTTCGCCGTCAAGTTTTACACGAAAGAGGGCAATTGGGATCTGGTCGGCAANNTTCATTCAGGATGCGATCAAATTTCCCGACCTTATCCATGCCGTCAAAATGGAACCCGACCGTGGCTTTCCGCAAGCAGGGTCGGCGCATGATACCTTTTGGGACTTTATTTCACTGATGCCGGAAGCGATGCACATGGTGATGTGGATCATNNATGATCGAAGGCTTTGGTATCCATAGCTTTCGTCTAGTCAATGCAGCGGGCGAATCGACATTCGTAAAATTTCACTGGCGGCCAAAACTCGGTTTGCAATCGACCATTTGGGATGAGGCGGTCAAAATTGCTGGGGCTGATCCCGACTTTCATCGCCGGGACATGTTCGAATCAATCAGCGCGGGGGATTTTCCAGAATGGGACTTGGCGGTGCAGCTTTTCTCCCAAGAAGAAGCGGATACTTTTCCTTTTGACCATCTCGATGCGACCAAACTGATCCAGGAAGAACTGGTGCCGTTGCAAGTCATCGGACGCATGGTACTCAACCGTTGGCCAGACAATTTTTTTGCTGAAACCGAGCAAGTTGCCTTTTGCCCATCGCATGTCGTACCGGGCATTGATTTCTCGAACGATCCCTTATTGCAGGGTCGCCTGTTCTCGTACCTGGATACGCAGTTATCCCGTCTAGGCTCGCCAAATTTTCACCAGATACCCGTCAATGCGCCGCAGTGCCCGTTCGCCAACCACCAGCGCGACGGCCACATGCAAATGGCGCAACCGACCGGACGTGTGGCCTACGAACCCAATACCCTGGCTATGGACTCCCCACGCGAACAACCAAAGACTGGCTTTCGTAGCGCGGCGGTGGACGAGACTGGCGCAAAGGGTCGGATACGGGCGGAAAGCTTTGCCGACCATTACAGCCAGGCGCGGCAATTCTATATCAGCCAGACTGATTATGAACAAGCCCATCTTGCCTCCGCCTTGGTATTTGAGCTTTCCAAGCTCGAACATCCGCATATCCGTGCAGCGATGGTCGGTCATCTACGCAATATTGAAGAGAACTTAGCGCAACGGGTCGCCTTTGGCCTTGGGATGGACGATCTACCGCAAGCCCCAACTCCCGCTGTTGCGGTACAGGTGTTAGCCCCATCGCCAGCGCTACAACTCATCGGCAAGATGAAGGACACGCTCGAAGGCCGTGCTATCGGGATATTGGTTGCGGACGGGTCGGACGCGGCAAGCATCGACGCAGCCAAGAAGGCAGCCACCGTTGCTGGCGCAAAAGTAAAACTTGTCGCTGCGAAAATCGGTGAGGTTAAACTCGCCGACGGCTCGTTGTTGAAAGTCGATGCCCAATTGGCGGGTACGCCGTCGGTACTGTTCGATGCGGTTGCAATCATCCTCTCCAACGAAGCTGCCGCTTTATTGGGCAAAGAGGCCGCCGCCATCGATTTCGTGCGCGACGCGTTTGGCCATTTGAAGGCTGTCGGCATTGACAAGGGCGGCGAGGCGTTGCTAAAAGCAGCGGGTATCGAACCAGACAGCGGGGTGGTTGTTATTGAAGATAATGTAGGTAGCTTCATTGCAGCCGCCAAGACGCGTCAGTGGAGCCGGGAAGTGGGCGTCAGGTCACTTGCTTGATTTGGTTGGCAAAACGAGCTATTTGATTTAACGTGTTTGCTACGCAGAAAAATACCCTCGTTGCCGCCATTTTATTTTTTCAAGGCCTCACTTTAAAAGCGGTTATCGTTTGTCTGTGGGTATTTTAGCAATGGGTTTGATAGAGTATTTTCTGTTGTCAGTGCGGACTTTATTTATTGCCTTACCGGATTTTAAATAAAAATCCAACTCACACTGTATGACATTATCCTAAAAAAATCAGCTAGGTATTCCAAAATCCCGTTCATCCTGAGCCTGTCGAAGGGTTAGCGGGATTTTGGAATTCTCACCCAAGGTGGTGTTGTAGGCCGTTCATGCTTCGACAGGCTCAGCACGAACGGTCTACAATACTCTTCAACTGATTTTTTTTTAGGATTATCCAATAGTTATAAAGCAGAGTGAGAAAATTAACTAGAAGGAAGCCGTATGGATTCCTTAGTGAAATGAGTAACATCACGGATTTCGCTCCATCTGGTGTGCCACGCCGTATTCAATTTCTCTAAGTTTAAGCCCTCGTAACTCAAAAGGCGGCTGGGGAAGCTATTTTTAAACTATGTGGCCTAGCGAACAGAGAGCCTCCTGATAATCGAAGATAATATCACTTCGAATGGCGCACCCTGTAATTGACATGTGCGCCAAAACTTAAACCAACTTGGAGAACAAACATGAAACTAAGTGGCAATCAATTCACTTATGCAAGNNGATAAAGATGCTCACGAGGATCGCGCCGAATTGCGCATCAAGGACATTCACGCCAAGTTGAAGATCACGGCGGCACAGGAAGAGAAGTGGGACAAGGTCGCCGAAGTTATGCTCAACAATGGGAAAACCATGGATACCCTGACTCAGGCAAGGGTTGATCATGCCAAGGACATGAACGCAGTCGACGATCTCAAAACCTACGGCGAGGTCGCCGAAGCCCACGCGGACGGGATCAAGAAACTGACCCCATTGTTTGCCGACCTCTATGCCAGCATGTCCGACGTACAGAAAAAGGAAGCAGACACCTTGTTCCGCCATGGTTATCATGAGCATGGTGGCCATAAGCATAAGCATAGCCACAAGAAGACCAGTGGCAAATGATTACTAATAATGGTATGCCTGGGGCAATTTCAGCCCGTGGCTCGTAATCGCATCAATCATCCCAGAAAAGGAAGGTTATTATGAAATCTTTAATACGACAAGCTAGGTACTTCAGGTCAATCGGCTGCAAGGTCGTGATGGTACTCACTTTTGCTTCGGCGATAAGTGCTTTGTCTATATCGTCGGCGCTCGCTGAACATGGCAACGGCCATGGGCGGGGTAATCAGTATAACAATCATGGCCATGGGGAATGGCGTGGCGATCACGATGGCTATAGATATCGGCCAGGGTATCGGCAACCCTATGGGTACGGTTATGGGAACGGGAATCGGCAACCCTATAACTACGCGCAACCTGTCTACGTTCCGCCGCCAGTGTACTATGGGCCAATACAATCACCCGGCATCAGTCTGTTTTTTCCGCTAAATCTTCATCGTCGGTAGATATCGAGTGGCCGAAAGTGACAACAATTAAAAAATAGGTTTTACTTTGATTAGAGTCGCTGCCTCGACCTGTCCAACGCGTTTTTGTAATATGGATGCAGACTATGGTGGCCAATATGTTCGGGTGACCAAACAAATCTTGCGTCGTGTGAATGTCGTAGTCCGATTGTAAAAATTGGGTAGCGACATTGGTGGCAAAAGGTATTAGTTCTGACGCACGCCCGACAAACTGCTTGCCCAGGGGATTCAAACTTTTTTTATTAAAGCCAGATTAGGCGCTTAGGTACGCTAACGCACAGACTTGGCTGAGGAGTTGGCGTAGTCTATAACCTCCGTAAGTTAACAAAATAAAGGGAATCAACATGAAATATTCGAAAATCATTATCGTAGTACTGGCTACCCTCGCGATGGGTGGATGTATTGTGGGTCCTGCAGGCCCTCCTGGACCGCAAGGTGCAACTGGATACACCGGTTACACCGGCGCAGCCGGAGGCACAGGAGCAACAGGAGCAACTGGGTACACCGGGGACACAGGAGCAACCGGAGCGACCGGTGCAACTGGGTACACCGGGGACACAGGAGCAACCGGAGCGACCGGTGCAA
>PMDM01000415.1 GCA_003155565.1 Methylococcaceae bacterium
CAATCCAAAGATGGATACATCCCACCGGCGGAACTGGTTGATGAAGAGCTGGCAATTGTAAATGAAATGACGGCTCTCCTCCAGCAGGCGGCCCGCATTTCGTAAAAAGCAAAATAAATCATCGGAGACGAGCACTTATGTTGACTGAATTTCGCCTGACGATGTTTGATGGATGTCTAAATACAGAATTTGAAATTATCGAGAATGAAGGTTCGGTCTGTGTGCTTCAACTGACTGACATTCTTGAACACACAAAAACGCCCCATCAGGAGACTTTTTCGCTGATCTTTCACGGTCCCCCAGCACCCTTTGTGCCGCAGGGCATGCGGATGCTCAAGCACAGCAAACTTGGCGAGCTTGAACTTTTCCTGGTGCCGGTTAGCAAAGAAAAAGATGGGTTCCAGTATGAGGCCGCTTTCAATCTTATGATTTAATCATTGTCTTTCAGTTACCAACTCGTTCATGAACAACTTACAGAAGGAGAAAAAGCATGGCAGAACCATTTTTAAGTGAAATTCGTATCATGAGCTTCGGCTTTCCACCGAAGGGCTGGGCGCTGTGTGACGGTCAACTGTTGCCGATTAACCAGAACCAGGCATTATTCTCGTTACTGGGCACAACCTACGGCGGCGACGGGCGGGTGAATTTCGGCCTTCCTAGTTTGCAGGGCAGGGTACCTATCCACATGGGTAGCGGCCATACTTTGGGCGAACGGGGTGGAGAACAAGGTCACACGCTTTCAATATCTGAAATACCGACACATATCCATACTGCAAGCGGGACTTCTAATACGCCGATAGATAACGTGCCAACCAGTGGGAAGCTGCTTTCAAATTCGCAGGGATCTAATGTTTATTCGGCTGCTTCAAATCTTCAGGCAATGGCGCCTAATACGGTTTCTAACGTCGGTGGCAGCCAAGCACATTTGAATATACAGCCATTTTTGACCTTGAATTTTAGCATCGCCCTTCAAGGCATTTTTCCCTCACAAAATTAAGGAGAACATTATGGCACAACCTTATGTTGGTGAAATTAGAATGTTTGCCGGAAATTTTGCCCCGGCAGGTTGGATGTTCTGCGAAGGCCAATTGTTGCCGATTTCAGAGTACGAAACCTTGTTCAACCTTATCGGTACAACCTATGGCGGAGATGGACAGAGCACGTTCGCACTGCCCGATCTGCGAGGACGTGTGCCAGTACATTTCGGAAACGGCTATACCTTAGCAGAGACTGGCGGAGTTGAAATGGTAACCCTAACGGCATCGCAGATTCCTGCGCACAGCCACGCATTTTTAGCGACGAATAACCCGGCCACTTCGAATGCACTGGCAAACCAAGTTTTCGGAACGACTTCGGCAAGTACCATTACACCCTACGGAACCGATGCTCCAACAACCGCTTTGAATCCTAATTCAATCGGATCAATTGGAGGCAGTCAGCCGCATACTAATTTTCAGCCGTATTTGTGCGTGGATTTTATTATTTCGCTGTTCGGCATTTTCCCTTCACAAACTTAGTTTCAGGAGAATAAGATGGATCCATTTGTTGCAGAAATTAGAATCTTTCCCTTTAACTTCGCACCTAAAGGATGGGCTTTTTGCGATGGGCAAATTTTGCCGTTAAGCCAAAATACCGCCTTGTTCTCTTTACTGGGAACAACATACGGTGGAGATGGCAAAAGTAACTTTGCACTGCCTGATATGCAAGGAAATGCCCCCATGCATCCAGGTCAAGGGCCTGGTCTGTCTTTGCATGATTTAGGGGAAACGGGCGGTTCCGAAACCGTAACGCTGCTCGAATCAGAAATTCCGGCGCATGTGCATAGTCTCGTGGCTTCACAAGCAGATGCAGGTTCGCAAAGCCCGGTTGGGCAATTACCGGCAGCCGGTGTAGGCGTTGGCATGTATGCGCCAGCCGGTAGTTTGGTCGGGTTAAATACTAATGCGTTAACCCCTGCTGGCGGGGATCAACCACACAATAATATGATGCCTTATCTAACCTTAAATTTCTGTATCGCTTTACAAGGTGTTTATCCGCCGAGAACTTAGCACAGACTGTCGGGTTACGCTATATCGCTAACCCGACATTTAAAGCGTATGTTCAATAAACATTTAATGCGATTAAATCCCTGGCTAATTTTTGTCATAGCGCTGACTGGGTTATTGTCTTATCCTGCGACAAGGACTTTTGCGGTCGGAAAGCCCCCTGAGAGCCGTGCCGATTTTGCGGCATATAAAGGCGAAAGTTTCTCTGTCATTATACGCGGCAAGAGCGGCAAAGCATGGAGCAAGTCGGTCAGTTTAAAGATTATCGACATCTCGGAACCTCGTAGTAAGGAAGGAGTAACCGAACAATTTTCGGTACGTTTCCAAGGGCCTGCCGATTATCCGTTGGAAAAAGCCGTATATACTTTTGAGCAGGCCAAGACCGGACGTTTCTCGCTTTTTTTGGAACAGGCGGATGCCGATGCCAAAGGCCGATACTATCAAGCAACTTTTAACTTGTTGAAATAAGAAAGATTTATAATGAATAAGAATATACCTAGAAGAGCCTTTTTACGAATGCTGGCTGGTGTTGTTGCAGCTGGATTTACCGGGGGTGGAATGAGCGCCACTAAAACCCTGTTGTCGCAAAGGGCGGGTGTAAGAATAGATGGTGCCTTAAGCTATAGTATGTTCGCTTCATTGGTAGGGGAGAATTTTACGCTTACAATGTCGGATCGGAAGAACAAATATCGTGTACTTCTGCAATTGGTGGCAATCAACTCGGTCTTTTTATCCCCTGAAAATGATCAATTTTATCTGGTATTTCAGATGGTTGACTCAAAAGCACGGCCAAATGGCGTTTATCGAATTCAACATGCTACCGCTGGCAGTACAAAACTTTTCTTACAACCGATGGGTGGCGATATACCCGGCAATTATTGCCGTGCGAATTTTAATCTGCTGCTTTAAAGGTTGGCGATGCCGAACCTCAGTTTTCGACCCATCGATGAGGCTGACCGCGACTTCCTCAGTGCAGTCTATGCCAGCACCCGCACGGAAGAGCTGGCGCAAGTGGACTGGGATGAACAGCAAAAAGCCGCATTCCTTGAGATGCAGTTTTCCGCCCAACACCAATATTATCAGGAACACTACAAAGGCACGGATTTTCTTATTATCCTTCTGGATAACCAACCCATAGGGCGTTTTTATATCTCGCGTTGGTCTAGCGAGTTCCGTATAGTCGATTTGGCTTTATTGCCCGAGTTTAGGGATACAGGTATCGGTACGCAGATTCTTCGGAATGTGTTGTCCGAAGCAACTACACTGGGAAAGCCCGTCCGTATCCATGTTGAACGCTTTAATCCGGCGCAGAGCCTGTATCGGCGTTTGGGTTTTGCCAAAACAGGGGAATATGGTGTGTATGATTTAATGGAGTGGTCGGACAAAAAGCAGGCCTGTTAGCGCTAACCGGCTGTTTGAAGCAGCTATAGTGCGGCAGTTTATCTTGCCATTCGATTAGCACTGGCAGTTGGCAATAACCCACAGGGTTTGTGCTTTAGGGTTGATGTATATCTGCCGATTTTATTCAATAAATTCTAATAACCCCGACAATACGCCATTGTAAAGGAGCTAAATGCGATGCTGGAAACGCTGACAAAAGAAAACTGGACAAAATACCTAGGTGAAAATTTTCAGGTCGATGCTGGTAATTTCGGTTCGCTAGTTATGAAATTGGCGGCGGTTTCAGGTTACGGGCAAAGACAGGGCGGAAACAGGGAGGCTTTCTCCCTGCTGTTTTGTGGGCCTCTACGGCCTGTGTTGCCGCAGCACATTTACCGGATCGGTCATGCCGGTATAGGGGAACTGGATATTTTTTTGGTGCCCGTTGGCCCACAAGTTGATGGTTTGGGCTACGAGGCAGTATTCACTTGATAATTTTTTATGTCATTTCAGGCCGAACATGCGATCAGGTAATACAGGATAATCGGTACAGCAGCCACGATGTAATAGCGCTGCAAAAAACAGCTCAAGAAGCCCAGAAGTGTGTAGTACAATCAAAATAGAAATCTATTTTTCAGGAGCTTTTTTATGTCTTCATTATTAAAATTTCATGTCCTTGCGCTAACAGGTTTACTTGTTTCTTTCACAGCTACCGCTACTGAATATAAAGCCTATGTGCAATTTAATGCAGGTGCAACATTTGCAGAGCCATTTTCAGATGGCGGTCAGCGCTGTGATAAATTTTTTGGTTGCGGCGCTTTTTCATATAAAGAGAAAACCGACACTGGCTATGTTGCAGGAGCAGCAATAGGCTATCATTTTACCGACCAGTTTCGTTTGGAGGGTGAGGCAATGTTCCAGTCCAATGACTTAAACAAATCAACTCTCACAGCCAATACTGAAAATTTTGGTCGATTTACCCAAACGGGTACTTTGAAAGGTGAAAGAGAACGAACGACATTCCTGATTAATGGCTATTACGACTTCAAAAATACCACTGTATTTACCCCATATATTACAGGTGGCGTGGGTGGTTATCACTTGCGGTTGAATGCAAACCAAGGTCGGCAAAGCGGTGAAAATGATCTTAATTTTGCTTGGCAATTGGGCGCAGGGCTCAATTATAAACTGGACGACAGGATCAGCTTTGATTTGAAATACCGTTATCTTAGTGGCACTGAAGCCGAAGTAGTAATTCCTGGAGACTTTTTTTTAAGGGATAGAACAGAGCTGCACGATGTGGGCGATCATCAAATTGTTGTTGGTGCTAGGGTTGGCTTTTAACCAGTTCCAATGTCGAGAGTTATTCTATAGGAAATAGTTCGACCATAAGGTAAGTTGAGGGCATAATCCTACCAAGGCGAACGTCAGTTTAATAATCCATTCTACCCGGTTCAAAAATCATGATAAAACAATTTAAAGATTCCCCAAAACTACAGCAACTTAAATATCTCCACCCGAATGCTAACGTCATCATCCTCATTTTTGCCATTATCATGTTATGGAGAGGGTTTTGGGGGTTGCTGGACACATATCTCTTTCCTGGCTCGCCTACTTTCAGTTACTTAATTTGTATTTCACTGGGCGCTGTCATCCTGTATCTGGATGATTTTAAAATCGATAATTTGAAAAGATAAGCTATTTGGCAAAGTACGAAATCGAAGATTATTGAAGACTAAAAACCTATCCCTTATTGATTAGGCCTGTTGATGTTTGACCCGTTCGTGCTGAGTGAGTCGAAGC
>PMDM01000325.1 GCA_003155565.1 Methylococcaceae bacterium
AATTTACCGCCCTGGATACAGTCGTCATCGGGGTGAGCAAGGATTCGTGCCAGAGCCATACCGATTTTATTGATAAATTCGGCCTGAAAGTGGACTTATTGGCAGATACTTCTGGTGAATTGTGCGAGCAATACGGCGTATGGCGGGAACGTGAGAAAAATGGCGTTAAAAGCATGGCGATATTGAGATCAACTTTTATCATAGACAAGCAAGGCGTATTGGTTGATGTGGGTTATGGAATTAACCATGAAGGCCATGCCCAGGAAGTGCTGGAAAAAGTAAGAAGATTATAGTCTTAAGGAATCTCTGAATAAGTCCTTCGACAAGGCTCTCCTGAGTTTATCGAAGGGCTCAGGACGAACGGTAGCGGGTTTATTCCGTTCGTGGTGGGCTGGTCGATTCCGTTCGTGGTGAGCTGGTCGAACCATGAGTGGAATCAACTCGATGGACTACATCACCGTATACAAATAACACAGGAAATTATGGCAGTCGCAGGAATAAATCACATCAACATTGAAGTTACAGCAGAACAACTGCCTAAAGTTAAGGCGTTCTACGAGGACGTGCTGGGCTTAACATCTGGCTTTCGGGCTATATCCAAACGCGATGGCGCATGGTTATACGCAGACAATAAGGCGGTGGTTCACTTGTCCGTCACCGAAGACTGGATGAATGAATCCGACAAAATCCATTTTAACCACGTTGCATTCGCGTGTACGGGTTTGGCGGAGTTCGTGGGTGATTTGGATAGGAAAGAAATAAAATACAATCTTGAACAACGGTCTTTGGCCGACAGGGAAGTGACGCAGATATTTTTCTACGACCCTGTCGGCATCAAGATTGAACTCAATTTTGCAGGCGAAACATTGTCTTAATACTATTAGGAGTATCAACATGATACCTGAACAGACATTGAATTTAACGGGCAAAGTCGCCCTGATTAGCGGGGCAGCCGTCGGCATAGGTCGGGCGTGTGCTATTGCCCTTGGTCAAGCCGGTGCGTTTATTGGCCTTAACTACCACAGCAGCAAGGAAGCTGCCGAAAGCCTGTTTGCGGAATTGGCGGCAAAAAATATCAAGGCGATGTTGTTGCCAGCCGACCTGACTGACGAAGCTCAGGCTAATGCGGTGGTAGATAAGCTGGTTACGGAAACCGGGCGGCTGGACATTCTGGTAAACAACAGCGGCGGCTTGGTCAAACGCGCCAAAATCGAAGAAACCACCTTGGAAAATTGGCGCAAATCGCTGGACATCAACCTGACCAGTGCATTTTTGGTGACTAAGCGAGCAATCCCGCATCTTCGGGCAACAGGTAGCGGACGTATCGTCAATTTGCTGTCCTTATCCGTGCAAACCGGCGGCGCAAATGGTGCTGGCGCTTATGCCGCACCCAAAGGCGGTTTGATGGTGTTCACCCACACACTTGCGAAAGAACTAGCCCCTGAAATCCGCACCAACTCGGTCATGCCCGGCACGGTGGAAACTCAGCACCATGAAATCCACTCGACGCCTGAAATGTTGGAAAATTACCGCAAACAAACCCCGTTAGGGCGCAATACGATGGCTGAAGAAGTAGCTAGTTCCGTGCTGTTCCTGGTCAGCGATATGTCGTCGCATATTAATGGGGCGTTGATTGATATTAGTGGTGGTAGATTTTTGCGTTGATTTTTGATGTCCTAAGAATGGTTAGAACATATGTTATGATTGAGATATTCTAAGCTCCAGCATTGAAAAAACATGGCAATTCAATTCCATCCTGAGCAAGGCACAATAGTTATTTGTGACTTCAAGGGACTCGTTCCGCCTGAAATGGTTAAACGTAGACCTGTTGTTATTGTTTCGCCAAGGTTGCGCCATAGAGGAAAACTATGTGCGGTTGTCCCTTTAAGCACAACGCCACCAACTCACATAGCCCCATATAATTACAAGCTGCATATAAACCCTGTATTGCCGCATCCGTATGATGCCAAATTCCATTGGGTAAAGGCCGATATGATTTACACCATCTCATTTGATCGGCTATCACTTCCGTTTGGCGATAAAGATGCAAATGGTAAAAGGATGTACGACGTTCGTGTTATTGATAAAGACGATCTCATTAAAATTCAACAATGTTTGCTGCATGGCTTGGGCTTAACAAAATTGACAGACTACCTATAATTGTGTAGCATGATTACGTCCCGCTCTGTCATTGGCATCGGGCTTAAGTCCACTTAGGTGGCCATCACGCACCGGAGATTGCAATCCAGCGTGGTGTCTTAAGAGGCCAAGTCGGTTTTTCCGCTTGGCCTTTCGCTTTTCTAGCCAAGAGAACAACAAGTCAGATATCTACCGAATGTAATTTGTTTCACGCGCTTATAATTTTGATGCGTAAAACGCACCATACTTGCCTTTATATTAGCGTAACCTGGCTGCGGATGTGGGTTATAATCGCGGTCAATTTAGTTATTATGTCACCGTGCATGGCCCAGTTTTTTGCAATACACCCCGAAAATCCGCAATTACGCTTGATTCATCGTGCCGTGGAGATTATTCAAAACGGTGGAGTTATTGCCTATCCAACTGACGTTTCTTACGCACTTGCCTGTCACATCGGCGATAAACAAGCTTTGGATAAAATACGCCGCATCCGGCAATTAGACGACAAACACGATTTTACTTTGGTTTGTACTGATCTAAC
>PMDM01000085.1:0-149 GCA_003155565.1 Methylococcaceae bacterium
GAATACAAAACTTTTGGCTCGAAGTTTGCGGCAGGATACTGGGAATCTCTAGCACTCGATGCAGCAGATGAAGATTTTGTCGTAGCGCTGCTTACTGCTTCCTTAGCGGCAGCCTCATCCTGATAAACCACTTTGGGTTGAAAATCAGA
>PMDM01000085.1:163-414 GCA_003155565.1 Methylococcaceae bacterium
CCTAGAACGTTAAATTAACTTAATTTAACTGCTAAAAGGGATTCTGTCCGTTGTATGCAATTTGTTAAACCCTTGTCTTGTTGTGATTAAAGAACGTCTTCCACATGTTTAACCACATTTTCGACAGTAAAACCAAACTCCTTGAAAAGTGCTCCTGCAGGCGCAGATTCGCCAAAACAATCCATACCAACGATTTTGCCATTAGTGCCGACATACTTCCACCAACCACCCGTTACACCAGCTTCCACAGC
>PMDM01000085.1:435-3270 GCA_003155565.1 Methylococcaceae bacterium
TGCCAATTCATCAGCCGCTTTTACTGCCAGCTCCACTTCCGATCCTGTGGCAATGATGATTGCATCCGGTGTGCCGCTAGCATCTTTCAGGATGTATCCACCACGATAAATGGCTTTTATTTGCTCCGATGTACGAGGCACATGAGGCAAATTTTGGCGGGAGAAGATCAAAATGGAAGGGCCATTCTTATGTTCTATTGCCGCCCGCCAGGAGGCTGCTGTCTCCACTGCATCACAGGGACGCCACACTTGAATATTGGGAATTAACCTCAAGGTGGCAGTTTGTTCTACGGGTTGATGAGTAGGGCCGTCTTCTCCCAAACCGATAGAATCATGCGTATAGACAAAAATTGAACGAATTTTCATCAAAGATGCCATGCGTAACGCATTGCGTGCATACTCTGAGAACATTAAAAATGTAGCACCAAAGGGAATCAGTCCACCATGTAAGGTAATCCCGTTCAGAATGGCAGACATACCAAACTCGCGGACACCATAGTTAACGTAATTGGCATCCGGCTTATTGGCACGCATGGGTTTATGACCAGTCCATTCAGTCATATTAGAGCAACCCAAATCTGCCGAACCCCCAAAAAGTTCTGGGAGAAGCTTTGCGTAACCTTCAATCGAAGCCAGCGAAGAAAGCCTGGTCGCAGTGGTTTTAGCCTCGTCATTGACGGCACTGATGAATTTATCTGCATCAGCAGTCCAGTTTTTAGGCAAATCACCGTTCATGCGACGTTCAAATTCCGCTGCCAATTCTGGATGGGCGGCTTTATACGCAGCAAACTTGCCATTCCAATCTTGTTCTGCTTTTGCGCCTTTTGCCTTTGCGTCCCATCCAGCATAGACGTGATCTGGAATTTCAAACGCACCGTGATCCCAACCCAGCGCAGCTTTAGTCAGGTTAATTTCTGCATCTCCAAGCGCAGCACCGTGGCAAGCATGAGTACCCGCTTTGTTTGGCGAACCGAAGCCAATGGTGGTTTTGCAGCAAATCATGGTTGGTTTATCAGTCATCGCCTTAGCCATTTCAATGGCTTTGGCTACGGCATTTGCATCATGACCATCTACATCGGCAATTACGTGCCAGCCGTAGGCTTCAAAACGTTTCGGAGTATTATCGGTGAACCAGCCTTCGACATGTCCATCAATGGATATACCGTTGTCATCCCAGAACGCGATCAAGTTACCTAATCCCAGAGTTCCGGCCAATGAACAGGCTTCGTGCGAGATACCTTCCATCAAGCAACCATCACCCAAGAACACATAGGTTTTGTGATCGACAATGTTGTGGCCGTCTTTGTTGAAATGGGCAGCCAATACTTTTTCAGCAATTGCCATACCAACCGCGTTTGTGATTCCTTGACCCAATGGCCCCGTGGTGGTTTCTATACCAGGGGCATACCCATACTCAGGATGACCTGGAGTTTTGGAGTGCAATTGACGGAAGTTTTTTAATTCTTCAATAGGGAGGGCATAGCCAGTCAGATGCAATAATGAATATATCAGCATCGAACCGTGACCGTTAGATAGGACAAAACGATCACGGTTTGACCATTTCGGGTTGACCGGATTGTGCCGCATGTGGTCGTTCCACAGCACTTCGGCTATATCTGCCATTCCCATAGGTGCACCTGGATGCCCGGAATTTGCTTTCTGTACGGCATCCATGCTCAAAGCCCTTATGGCGTTCGCTAGCTCACGACGCGAAGTCATATTAATCTCCTCGTTATAATTATCTAAATGTGACGTTTATCCTTGTTCGACTAGTCACAAAATCGTTCTTGTTATTTGAACCAAGCAACAGACGAACGAATGGTTATCTCCATTCGCTCGTAAGATCAACGGCTTATTCCAAATTGGCGTGCCTTTCCCTCATCACCTCTTCGGCAATTCCTTTCTCATGGATTATGTGCGAAATAATGGCTTCCAAAAAGACCAAGGTGGACAGTTCGAAAACCGTTCCCATCGGCATGCCCACAACTTTTCCATATTGGTCGGAACTGCCAACAGCAAACACAGCATCAGCCATATCACCGATTGTTGAGCTGCTTTTAGCGGAGATCAGGACAATATTAGCACCCACTTTTTTTGCGCTTTTGGTAAAGGCTATCAATTGCTCGGTTTCACCAGAACCTGAGATTATGATCAACAAATCTCCATTCTTGATACTTGGCGTGACAATTTCACCTACCACGCTGACATCATAGCCACCGTGCACCAGCCGCATTGCAAAAAAATTGCCGACCAGCTTAGAGCGTCCTGCACCAGCAATAAATATACGCTTTGCGTTATCAAGCATTTCTGTTAATTTTGCATCATGCGACTTGTCGGTCGCATCCAGGATGCTTGATATTTTATCTATGATAAGTTTTTGGTGCATACGAGTCCCTTTTTATGCAGCATCAACCAATTCACGAATTTCACGGGCTGCTTCTGCTGGAGATGGCGCACCGTAAATTGCTGCACCAACAACGATAACACCAGCGCCTGCATGCACAACATCTTGTACGGTAGATTGTTTAATGCCACCCGCAACTGAAATCCTGACGCTCAAACCTAGTCTGGCGATATCATTCAAGTCAACGAAAGGAGTATGACCAGCAGCCTGTGCATCAAGACCTGTGTGGACACCAATGATATGGGCACCTGCTTTAGCGGATTCTCTGGCACATTCCAATTTATCTGGAACATTAATAAGATCAACCTGCGCTTCTGCGCCGTGTGCGTTTGCAGCTTTAATCACGCCAGCAATGGTTGCAATACCGGATACGCCGAGTACGGTGCAAATATCAGCGCCTGCTGCATAGAAAGGAGTCGCTTCGTACTCAC
>PMDM01000420.1:0-10215 GCA_003155565.1 Methylococcaceae bacterium
GACGCAGCCGTCGCGGAACAAATTGAACCTAAAATAGTCAATCTGGAGACGGGCGAATATGATGAATCCGTTAATGCCGATGAGTACGACCAACGTAAAGCGGCTAAAGATCCGGCCCAAAGCGTTGCCATTCCTAAAGACAAAGATATTGCCCATATCAGGATAAAAGCCAAGTTAGCCAAGGTTTTCTTGGTTAAAGAGGGTGGCACTATCAAGTCGATTATTATGCCGGTTAGCGGTTATGGTTTATGGTCAACGCTTTATGGTTTCCTGTCTGTAGACGCTGACGGACAAACGGTACAAAGCATCAATTTCTATGACCAGAAGGAAACCCCAGGTTTGGGTGGCGAGGTTGTTAATCCGAAGTGGCGTGCACTTTGGAAAGGCAAAAAGGTGTATGCCGAGACCGACCAACCTTCCCAAGTCAAGGGTTCAATTGAAGACGCGGATATAGGTGAACCTGCGCTGGCCTTGATTAAAGGGGTTGTGGACAATGATAAACCGGGTTCGCAATACCAGGTTGACGGCTTGGCTGGGGCAACATTAACCAGTANNTGGTCAGATACTGGATGAGCAAAGAAGGTTTTGCTCGTTATTTAAGTAAAGTAAGGGTTAAGAGGGCTAAGTCATGAGTGCAGTATTAGGCGATGATCTGAAAAATGCGATATTAAATGATGAGACTAAGAAGGTAATAATCGATCCCTTAGTCAATAACAATCCGATCACCTTACAGGTTTTAGGCATTTGCTCTGCCTTGGCGGTGACATCGCAGATGTCAACTTCCCTGATTATGGCGCTAGCCTTGACATTGGTGACGGCGTTTTCCAGCGCAGCCATTAGCGCTATTAGAAAGCACATACCGGGCAGCATCCGCATTATCGTGCAGATGACCATTATTGCGTCATTGGTTATCGTAGTCGACCAGATACTGAAAGCCGTCGCTTACGATGTGAGCAAACAATTGTCGGTTTTCGTAGGTCTAATTATCACCAACTGTATCGTTATGGGCCGCGCCGAAGGTTATGCGATGCAAAATCCACCCCTGGAAAGCTTCATGGATGGGATTGGTAACGGTGCGGGTTATAGCTTGATATTGATTATCGTGGCATTCTTCCGGGAGACGTTGGGTTCTGGTAAATTGTTGGGTTACGAAGTTTTCAAACTCACCAAAGATGGTGGCTGGTACGATCCCAATGGCCTGATGCTGTTGCCACCTAGCGCATTTTTTATTATTGGCATGATTATCTGGGCGGTACGCCAATGGAAGCCTGAACAGAATGAAGCGGTTGATTTTAAAATCATGTCAATTGCACATGGCGAAGGAGCGCATCACTAATGGAAGGATATATCAGTTTATTTGTTAAAGCCGTATTTATTGAGAATCTGGCACTGTCCTTCTTTTTGGGGATGTGTACATTCATTGCCGTTTCCAAGAAGATTTCCACGGCGATGGGTTTAGGCGTTGCCGTGATGGTGGTACAGGCGATCACTGTACCGGCCAATAACTTCGTCTATCATGCCTTATTGAAAGAAGATGCCCTGGCATGGATGGGGATTACTGGCGTTGATTTGAGCTTTTTGGCGTTGCTAAGTTGTATCGGTATTATCGGCGCATTGGTGCAAATTCTGGAAATGGTGCTGGATAAATTCTTCCCCGCCTTATATTTTGCCTTGGGTATATTCCTGCCCTTGATTACCGTTAACTGTGCCATCTTGGGCGGTAGCCTGTTCATGATTGAACGGGATTATAACTTTGGCGAAAGTGTTGTTTACGGGGTAGGCAGCGGCTTTGGTTGGGCGTTGGCAATTACCGTTATGGCCGGTGTGCGGGAAAAACTTAAATACAGCGATATTCCAGCTGGCTTACAAGGCTTAGGTATTACTTTTATCACCGCAGGTCTGATGTCGCTTGGCTTCATGGCTTTCTCTGGAATCCAACTTTAAGAAGGTTACACATGCTGGAAATTTTATTAGGGATTATTATTTTCACGGGGATCGTGATTGCGCTGGTATTCGGTATTATCGGTGCCAAAAGTAAACTGGTCGCCGAAGGTGATGTGGAAATCCTGATCAATCATGAAAAGAAAATTCATGTACCTGTGGGTTCTAAACTGTTGGCCGCCCTGGCTAATAATGGCCTATTTGTATCATCGGCTTGTGGCGGTGGCGGTACTTGTGGGCAGTGTAAAGTTAAGATTCATTCCGGTGGCGGAGAAATCCTGCCGACTGAGTTGGGACATATTACCAAGCGGGAAGCCGCTTTGGGAGAAAGGCTCTCCTGCCAAGTCGCTTGTAAGTACAATATGGATATTGAAGTCGAAGATGAAGTCTTTGGCATCAAAAAATGGGAATGCACAGTCAAGTCCAACCATAACGTCGCTACGTTCATCAAAGAATTGGTGTTGGATTTGCCTAAAGGCGAGTCCATTAATTATCGTGCCGGTGGTTTTATTCAGATCGAATGTCCTCCGCATGTCGCCAAGTTTAGCGATTTCGATGTTGAAAAAGAATATCGTGAGGATTGGGATAAGTTTAACTTATGGCGCTATGTATCTACGGTAAAAGAGCCGACGCTACGTGCTTATTCGATGGCAAGCTATCCCGAAGAAAAAGAAATCATGTTGAACGTGCGGATAGCCACGCCGCCGCCTCGTGCGGATGAAAGCGTACCGCCCGGTATCATGTCATCCTACATTTTTGACCTGAAACCCGGCGATAAATGTATTATTTCAGGGCCTTATGGCGAGTTTTTCGCTAAAGATACGGATGCCGAAATGGTATTTGTCGGCGGTGGTGCAGGTATGGCACCTATGCGGTCACATATATTCGACCTGTTACGTCGGTTGAAGTCCAAGCGAAAAATGACTTTCTGGTACGGTGCCCGCAGCAAACGCGAAATGTTCTATGTTGAAGATTTCGATATGCTGGCTAAGGAAAACCCCAATTTTACTTGGCATGTAGGGCTATCTGATGCCTTACCTGAAGATAATTGGAAAGGTTATACCGGTTTTATCCATAATGTCCTTTTTGAGAATTACTTGAAAAACCACCCAGCGCCTGAAGATTGTGAATACTATTTGTGTGGTCCGCCCATGATGAACACTTCTGTAGTCAAGTTATTACTTGATAATGGCGTAGAACCTGAGAATATTATGTTGGATGATTTTGGTGGTTAGTAGATTTTTCTCATTTTAATAAATTAACAGAACTTGCAGTCTATTGCTTTGTAAACGATTTATTATTAGCTTATCCAGTCTATTTGTGTGACAAATCGTCATAAATGATCTGAAATAATAAAACCCTGCAGAGTGCGGGGTTTTTGCTTATACGGCATCTAATTATCTTGGGTTCAGCCCTTATTCATATTGCTAG
Organism: Methylococcaceae bacterium; assembly: GCA_003155565.1. Taxonomy (GTDB): domain Bacteria; phylum Pseudomonadota; class Gammaproteobacteria; order Methylococcales; family Methylomonadaceae; genus Methyloglobulus. Next base: position 3,373 of record PMDM01000420.1, read on the forward strand.
AGTTAAATTACGCTCTGACGGTCATAAGATATGAATATTTGATCTGGTTTTTACCTAGAATAATAATAGGCAATGGTGGGTGTGGTATGAAACGTTTAAACCGGTTGATTTTTTTGTTATGTTTTTTATTTTCAGCGCCGCTGTTTGCTTTAAGGTGTGGCCATTCTTTAGTAGAGTCTGGTGATTATAGGGCAAATGTTTATGATAAATGTGGCGAACCTGACTCCGTTGAATCTCATATGGAGAGAAGGAGTAGTGCAAATCAAGCTAACATTATTCAGTTCAATTCCAACGGTGGTCAGCAGATTCCGAACAATGCGTTAAATTATGGACAATCCTATTATGCTGATACAGAAGTTTTGATTGAAGAATGGGTATATGATTTTGGTAGAGAACGGTTACGAAAATTGTTGCGTTTTGAAAACGGCAGACTAATACAAATAGAGGATATTGGTAAGCACCGATAGCTACGGGATGATAGGAGAAAATAATTGCAAAACGATTTCCCTTGCTAAGTGGTTATAAGGTTGGATTAAGCGTGTTACTAAAAACTAAACTTAGATGGAGCAGTTGTTGTTTGTGCCTGATTTTTATTTTGTCCGCTTGTGACAAGATAGCGGAACAAAAACCACAAGATTACCCATACAATGCTGTCGGTATGACAATGGGGACTAGCTACAACATCAAGGCAAGCAAGTTACCGGATTCGCTCACGCCCAAGGAAATCAACCGCCAAGTCAAGGAGTTGCTAGATAAGGTTAACGGACAGATGTCCACCTACCAAAAAGATTCTGAACTGTCCTTATTCAACCAGAACACATCGACTGATTGGATGCCTGTTTCGACTGAGTTTTACGAAGTTATCAAAGAAGCCTTAAAAATTAGTCAGTTATCAAACGGTTTATTTGATGTCACTGTCGGGCCTTTAGTCAACCTGTGGGGATTCGGGCCTGACGAAATGACTTCTGCCACGCCTGATGAGGCCGTCATCAAAGAACGATTGAACCAAATCGGCTATCACCGTCTAAAGCTCAAGGATGATGGCTTGTTTGCCAAAAAAGACATACCCGGACTTTATGTGGATTTATCGGGAATTGCCAAAGGTTATGGTGTCGATCAGGTAGGGTTATTGTTAGAGCACTTAGGTATTGCGGATTATATGGTCGAAATAGGCGGCGAGATTAGGGTAAAAGGGAAAAACAACCAAGGACAAGCTTGGCAAATAGCCGTTGAGAAACCGACCGCCGAAAAACGGGTGATTGAAAAAGTTCTGGCGATAACCGATACTGGCATGGCGACATCCGGGGATTATCGGAATTATTTCGAGGTCGATGGTGTACGTTTTTCCCATACCATTGATCCACGGACAGGGCGGCCCATTAACCATAAGCTGGCATCCATTACCATTTTAAGTGATACATCCATGGAAGCTGATGCTTTGGCTACCGCGATTATGGTATTAGGCCCTGCTGAAGGCTATCAATTCGCAGAGAAAAATCATATAGCGGCGTTTTTTATTATTAAATCTGACAAAGGCTTCGACGAAAAGATGTCGCCTGCCTTTGCCCAAAGTACAAAGGTGACAAAAAAATGAATTATTTTTTAGCGACATTTGCATTGATGTTAATCGTGATTGGACTCATGGCAATTGGTGTCATGTTTGGACGGCGAGCCATCAAAGGTTCCTGCGGTGGTCTGAACACAGGTAGCTGTGTCTGTGTGGAAAAATGTCCAAAACGCAAAAAACTGGAAGCAGAAGGCCAAGTCTAAGCTTAAGCTTGTATATAATCATAATCGCTTGATTGTAGCTCGTGGCAGAAACCAGCCTTTACTGGCACGATTACGAAACCTTCGGTATTGATCCTCGGCGAGATAGGCCATCGCAATTTGCTGGGGTGCGTACTGATCTCAATATCAATATCATCGACGATCCTTTAGTCGTCTATTGCAAACCTCCTGCCGACTATCTGCCCCACCCCGAAGCCTGTCTTCTGACTGGCATCAGCCCACAACTCGCTGAATCCAAAGGCGTAAACGAGGCAGAGTTTTGCCGTCTCATTCACGAACAACTTGCCCAACCCAACACCTGTGGCCTAGGCTACAACTCCATCCGTTTCGATGATGAATTTACCCGCAACTGCTTATACCGTAATTTTTACGATCCTTATGCACGGGAATGGCAAAACGGAAATTCCCGTTGGGATTTAATCGACGTCGTTAGGGTGACCAAAGCCTTACGGCCAGATGGCATAACATGGCCGACCGATGCAGAAGGTAGACCCAGTTTCAAACTTGAAGAACTCACCAAATCCAACGGTATCACTCACGAAGCCGCGCATGATGCGCTATCCGATGTTTATGCCACGATAGCGTTAGCCAAGTTAATTAAAACCGTCCAACCCAAGCTGTACCAGTTTTTATGGCAACACAGGACGAAAACTGAAGCCTATAAATTGCTTCAATTCGGCAGTTTCAAACCCGTGGTGCATGTATCAGGGCGATTTTCTGCCCTAAACAATTGTATGGCAGTCGTCTTGCCGATCAGTAAACACCCTACAAATGCAAATGGGATCATCGTATATGATCTTTCTATTGATCCTGAGCCCTTGCTATCCCTGTCTGTAGAAGATATTCGACTCAGAATATTTACCGCCACAGCAGACTTACCGGAAGGGGCGGAAAGAATTCCCCTTAAAACCGTACACATAAACAAATGTCCGGTACTAGCGCCAGTATCGGTACTCAAGCCCGACGATCAGCAACGATTGAATATTGATCTGGCAACATGCCATGCAAATATCGACAAGATAAAAGAAACTCAAGGCTTGGCCGAAAAAATTGCAGCGGTTTTTTCTGAGAATAAATTTTCAGAAATAGACACCGATCCCGATCTTGCAATTTATAGCGGTGGATTTTTTTCTGATGCGGATAAACATAAAATGGCTAAAATCAGGAACACGATCCCAGACCAGTTAGCTAATTTTAAGCCTAACTTTACCGATCCGCGCTTGGTTGAAATGCTATTTAGATACCGGGCGCGTAACTACCCGGAGCTGTTGCAGCCCGAAGAAACTTCCAAATGGCGGGACTTCTGTGCCAATCGAATAACTGGCCACCAGCAAGGTGGAGGAATCACGCTTGATGGATATTTTGGTCACTTGTCCCGATTGAGTGATGAAAATTCCGGTAACGAGAGCTTATTAAAGGAATTAGAAGATTTTGCCTTGGAGAAAATGCGACACTTAGGCTTGAAAATGTAGGTTGGGGTGAGGTACGAACCCCAACCGTGCTGAACGCAGTGATGTGTAGTGATCGCGATTGAAAAAGTGCCAATCATTGCGTTTAGCGGCATTTAACCGAGGATGCGCTACCTCTGCCGGACGGAGCATTCGCCCCGCCCGAAAAGTTCTGAATTTTACACAAATAGATGTGTTAGTTACGGATTATGGATATAACCCGCCCCGACGAATATTGAATTAACGCCCCAACACCTTAGTCAAAAAATCGTTTTCTGCCATTAACTGGCCAATTTGGGCATGACGGTTGTCAGCAAATTTAGTTACGCTTTCAAAATTATCACTGTCATTATCAAATACCCGGTTTAAATTGTTCAGCAATTGCTGCTTCCATAAGCCCACCAGATTCGGATGAACGGAAAATTCCATTGCTAATTCGGCATGGGATTTTTCACCTTTTATGGCTGCTAGAGCAACCTGGGCTTTAAAGTCCGCTGAATAAGCTCTCCGTTCTTCTTGGACGATAAAGTCAGTTGAAAATGTTCTTCTTTCAGTATTCATGGGTTGTTTCCTAAATAATTCCATTAATTAAGGTGTTCGTTCTTGGGTGCATTCAACAAAAAAGTTAATGGTACAAACAAATCATATTTCTTGGGGTCATTATCTGGGTTTGCCAAACTAAATGCTATTAGCATAAATACCTATATCCGAAGTTTTTTGCAGGCTATTGAAAGCTGCGATTGGCACGGAGATTTGGCAGCTTTTACTTACACTGAATGAAATGAACGTATGTGGGTGAGGTTTTAAGGGAGAAAAATGCTTGAATCTACGTTAGACTATCCTACTAATTTATTGATGAATGACAAACAGATTCGGAGTTGTGCGTGGCAAAAGCAAGTGAGTTAAAAAAAGGCATGGTGGTTGAGGTGAATGGTGTGCCTCATGTGGTCAAACAGATTGAAGTCAGGAATCCTTCATCAAGGGGCGCGTCTACCTTGTATAAGGTGCGGTTCAATAATCTGAAAACTGGGCAAAAACTGGACGAATCCTTAAAAGGCGATGATTTCTTCAAGGAAGCCGATTATGCCCGTGCCAAGGCGCAGTTTTCCTATATTGATGGCGATAATTATGTGTTCATGAATGTTGAAGATTACAGCCAATACACTTTATCCAGCGAAGATTTGGAAGGCCAGATCGGGTATTTGACCGAAGGATTGGAAGGGATCGTTGCTTTGTTGGTGGATGATGAGGTGATTGGTATTGAGCTGCCCAGTTCGGTTGTCATGGCTATCGTAGACACAACACCCGCAATTAAAGGCGCGACTGCCAGTGCAAGGACGAAAACGGCGCGGTTGACCACGGGTATTGAAATTCAGGTCCCGGAGTATTTGGAGATGGATGAGTCGGTTAAGGTAAATACCGAGACCGGAAAATTTATGTCACGGGCTTAACCTACTCAGGCTTAAGGATAACGGGTTTTTAAGTGTTTCTGATGATTGAATGAACACATACATTGCGCTATTTCGAGGTATCAATGTCGGTGGTAAACACATATTGTCGATGAAGGATCTCGTCGCAATCCTCGGTACAATGAATTATGAAAACATCCAGACATATATTCAGAGTGGTAATGTAGTTTTTCAGTGCAAGGACAAAGTCAGCGAGAAGAGTGCTGGCGAAATTGGTAAGCTGATATTGGACAAGAAGGGTTTCGAGCCCAAAGTGTTGCTCCTGAGTTTAGGGGAATTACAAAATGCCATAGCAAATAACCCATTTGCCACAGACAATGGCAAAGCGTTGCATTTTTTCTTCCTGGAATCCCAATCCCATGAGCCAAACATTGAGCAACTCATGTCTATAAAGGTCAAGTCAGAGGAATTCATGCTGAGTAACAATGTGTTTTACCTTTATGCGTCTGATGGAATTGGACGTTCAAAGCTCGCGGCAGATGCCGAAAAAGCACTTGATGTGCCGATAACAGCCAGAAATTGGAATACAGTTAGCGCATTGATTTCGATGGCTGAAAAAGCACAATAATTTGTAGTTGGTTCAGAATTTATCTGTAATATTTTTTAGTTGTAACAAATTGATTGAAAAAGAACTTAAATTTGACAGTAAAGCGTTCATAAAATCGCTGACCAAGCGTCCGGGCATTTACAAAATGCTCAATGACCAAGGCGAGATTCTTTATATTGGCAAGGCAAAAAACCTCAAAAACCGCGTGTCCAGCTATTTTAATAAGCAAACCGCATCCCCCAAGCAGCAAACGATGGTTGCCAAAATTGCGGGTATCGAGGTAACGGTAACACACACGGAAGGCGAGGCTTTATTGCTGGAATGTCAGCTCATCAAACGGCATAAGCCCCGTTACAACATTTGTTTGCGGGACGACAAATCCTTCCCTTATATTTATCTCTCCAGTAACCAGGATTTCCCCCAAATCACTTTTCATCGCGGCGCAAAGAATAAACGGGGCCAGTATTTTGGCCCGTATCCCAGTGCGGGTGCAGTGAAAGAAAGCCTAAAGTTGTTGCAGAAAATATTTCCGGTCAGGCAATGCGATGATACCGTTTACAGTAACCGTACCCGGCCTTGTTTGCAATACCAGATAGAACGCTGTACTGCGCCGTGCGTAGGCTATATCGACAAACCCGATTATGCCCAAGATGTAGCGAGTACGGTGATGTTTCTGGAAGGCAAAGGCAGTTTGTTAATCGAGGAATTGATTACAAAAATGGAACAGGCAGCGGCTTTACTTAACTACGAACAGGCGGCAGGATATCGAGATAAAATCGGTAAATTACGCTCCGTGTTAGAAAAGAATTTTGTCCATGGCGAGCGCGGCGATGTCGATATTATTGCCTGTGTCACTAAGGCGAATGTCGCCTGTATTCAAGTGTTTTTCATCCGCAACGGGCAACATTTGGGTAATAAAGTGTTCTTCCCCAAAATGACGGAAGCTTATGAGCCTAGCGCAGTTATTCAAGCATTTATTTCCCAATATTATCTGGATAAACCTGTCCCTCATGAGCTGATTGTCAGTCATGAACCCGAAGAATCCGCGTTGTTAACAGACGTATTGGCTGGGCTAGCCAAACATTCCGTAGCCATTTCTTGCAATGTAAGGTCTGAACGTTCCAAATGGCTGCAAATGGCGTTGACGAACGCGGAAAATTCGTTGTTGAGCAAATTAGCCGATAAACAAGGGCTTTATAGCAGGTTTCTCAGCCTCCAGGAAGAGTTAGGCTGTCAAGAGACACCCAAACGCCTGGAATGCTTTGATATAAGCCATACCCAAGGTGATCAGACCGTAGCGTCCTGTGTCGTATTTGACCGGGACGGGCCGTTAAAGTCTGCATATCGCCGCTTCAATATCGAAGGCATTACAGGCGGGGATGATTATGCCGCCATCTANNGTTATGATAGTCGGCGTTTCCAAGGGGCCGGATAGAAAGCCGGGCATGGAAAAATTAATCCTGGTTGAGCAAGAACAACCAGTCGATGTCACTCCAGGCGCAAGCGGCTTGTTGCTTATTCAACATATTCGTGATGAAGCGCACCGTTTTGCCATAACTGGACACAGGCAGCGGCGCGGCAAGGTCGCCAA
>PMDM01000420.1:10274-13302 GCA_003155565.1 Methylococcaceae bacterium
AACGCAGGAGCAGTTGCCGAGAGGGCTGGGTGAGGAGCTTAGAATTGACTGTCTAAACCCCCCTCATCCTAACCTTCTCCCTCAAGGGAGAAGGGACTAAAGATCACACTTCATTGCCAAGGGCGCTCGCTGTCATTCCCTCCAGCAGGAGAGGGCCTACTACTGGAAGCTGTAGTTGTACGACAAGCCAATGGCATGCACGGAATAAATCGGTGCTGACTCGTAAGTCGGCAAAACCGCGACTAACGCGCCAGGCTGCATACCCTCATAGGCGTAATCACTGGAATCCATACGCATGTAGGAATACATTGCCCTGATAGATGACGCTTTAGTGAACGCATATTGGGCGGTAAACCGCAAATCGAAAGTGTCGGTGGTAACCGATGGTAAGTTTGCGGCGGGGATAAAGTAGGCCGCAGTGCTGGTTGCCGGGTTACGCGCCGCCGCAAGACGGGGATTATTGGCGTAGTTTCCGCCGGTGACATCGACGTTAGTTTTTGCCCAGCTGAACACGAAATTCCCCTCTAGCGAGAGCTTGCCCCCCATTAAGCCTCTCTTAGCCAATGAAAGCCCCAATACATCAACGTCGTTTTGCATGTCCGAAAGCCAGTTTAAACACGGATCTATTTTATAATTAAGGTTTCTTTGTCCTACTGTCGTAAAGTTGTTGCAGCCGCTACTGCCTGAAAGGGCAGTGGCGCCATTAACAGATGTCGCATTGGTGTTGGCGTTATAGGAATTACCCGCAGTGCTGGAAAGTTGGTTCTGATGGCTGTAGAACAGGTTTGCGCTGAACGTGTCGCTCAAGGCATACGAGGCATCTAAATTGATATCCCACTCCCTGGATTTCTGCAGTCCATAGGTCGAGTCGATATAATCGTCGTTAGTGAAATCGAAGCCGCCCTGGAAGGACAGCTTTTGGGTCGCTTGCCAGTTCGCGGCTGTCCGTAACTTGTTACGGTCACGGTTCGCCATGTTGAAACGCCTCATGCCCAGCAGTTCGCTGATCCGGTCACGATTGCCATAGGTCGCTGTCGACAATGCATTGTTGCCCGCAAAAAAGTACGCTAAAGCGCTGCCCGCAAGCGGCTGTGGATTATAACCTAGGGCTGGGCCATACCCGGTCAAGCCATAGTAAAGCATGGTGTTGTATGCGGTCGCTGGTTGACCATTTGGTAAATTCGGTGCACCAGTGGGAGGGACGTTGGCCATTGGTACCATGGATAACCATGAATTTTCATCATAGTCCACCGAGCGTTTGGAAAATGCGTAGTCGATTCGGGTATTGATGCTATCAGTCCAGTTCGCACGCCACTGGGCTTTCCCCGTGTGTTCGTTCGAGGTCGTGGCGTTGACGCAGTTGTACCAGGAACCTGTGCAACCGCGGTCGAGTTTTTCCCATTCGTAACCCGCATTGAGCCAGTGGTCTTTTGCCAGATGATAATTGCCATTCAGGGTGATCTGGTTGGACATTTTGCTGTAAGGCGTGTTGGCGTTGATATTGATATTGCTGCCCAGCGGCCCGACTCTGAGAGCGTTAACAAAAGCAGCATTCGCGCTGCCAGTAGGCGGTTCGTCCGATGCGTAAAAGGCATAGTTGTTGACCGGGGTTTGATTGTCGCGATTGTCGTATTTGTAGCCGAAAGCCAAGCCCAGATCCTTGGTGGGTTTGTGGGTAAACTTCAGGTTGAACGTCGAAGTCTCGATCAAGCCATTCAGCGAAGTTACTGGCACCAGCGGAGTCGGATTATAATTTGCGCCTGTAGTTGCATTGGTCACAATCGGGGCGCTATTAAGAAAGGTATCGTTTTGAGTGGACTGTGCGTAGGAGCCGCCCATGACCAGCTTGGTTGTCGGCGAGAAATTATAACCACTGTTCATGTTGAACTGGTGAAACTGGTTGTCCGGGGCGGTGCTCATGGTATCGAAGCGGGGGGACAGCGACGAAATGCCGATATTAGCTATTGTAGACGAAGGCCCCCAGTCCTGCCAGCGCATGCTGTTAGTGTTGTTGCTAAAGATCGACCCGTAATAGCCAAGCTGCATGAAAGCTTTTTCGCCGGTATAGTTGAAGCTGGCGTTATACTGGTCGGTGGTCTGGTCGATCAGGTCGGGCAGTATGCTCACCCTGTCCCCGGTGACGGCCTTGCTTTCAAACCCCATGGGCTTATAGCCGTTGCGATCCATGTGCGTGACTTTAGCCGTAAATTCCCACTCAGGGGTGATGAAATAGCTGAATCCGCCGTCGTATGTCTTCCGGTTGGTGTAGAGATTGACGTTGTGGAACAGCGGCAGGTCGGCATTCTGAATGGTTTTTGCCGCAGCCAACTGAGCTGCCGTCGGTGCCAATAAATTGTTGGGATTAGCCAGCGTCGGCGCCAAAATGCTTGAATCTGTCACATCGGGAGACAATCCCCGGGCATTGGCGGCCGTACCAGAAATGCGTGGCACCAAAGGCACTAACCATGAGTCAGGCAAGGTCAGGTTATTGGTGCCTTCTCCTTGATAGGGGGTTTGAAAAGAGTCTGAACGATTGCGTTGCAACTCGTCGTATTCGATATTGAGCTTCAGCTTGCCCTGCCATCCATACTCGCCGATGAAATTCCGGTTTTGCAGACCCAGGTTGGTGCCTTTGACACGCCATCGGCGGGTGCTGTCGCTGTCGTAGTTGCTACCGCCGCTTAAGTCGATACTGCCGATCCCATACGGGCCCTCTTTATTCAGGCCGTTGTATTCACCCGCCTTGGCAGAATCGTCGCTGTTATACAACACACCGGCTTCGATCTTGCTGGTTGGCCGGGTTTGCTCCTTCACTTCGGGATCTTCCTCGGACGCAAAGGCACAAGGCATCATTCCCATCATCAGGATCACCCTGCATGCAGCTTTCGCTGGAGACCGAGTGGCAAGCACTAATTTTTTAGCATTCATGAGGTTACTCCTCTAAGTGATTAACGTGTGAATATCGATCCGGCAGGGTGATTCGACCCATGTACCATCACGTGACAGTTCATACAGTTGCGCCCGGCAA
>PMDM01000180.1:0-7914 GCA_003155565.1 Methylococcaceae bacterium
TTCGCAATAAACAGATTTGCGTAATTTTTTACGCAGACTGCTACTGCTACCCAACATAGTGCAATACTTGAATACAAACGAATACAAATAAGCCTTAAAATCCATATCTCACAAAGCACATATCTATTTGATAAGTAAGTAAATTTATTTTTCTTGCTCAAACCCTAATCTTTAATTGTTTCTTAATGCTACTCGTTTAATATCTAGCTCAGGTAAATTTCAATCTGATTGCTCTCCTCAAGGATTAACAGGGAGTTCAGTTGATAGAGAACCAATCAGGAAGGTTGGGTATAAGAATAGGGATTGTCGAGCAGTGTCTCTACTGATGATTGATACCAAATTCAACTCGTTTGAAATAAACGAAATGACTCACTTGGTGGCAGTTGCAAGTTATAGCTACTAACAAAAAGCGTTAGAAATTCTGATGATTGATAGGAGGGAAACACTGTTACTCCTACCCTTTATCAGAGTTATAGGGCTTTTAAATTACTATTTGGAGCTATACATGAAGAAATATTTTATTGCTTTACTTTTTGGCATAAGCTTAATGTCTATGCAGACGGCATCAGCGGCAACGTTGATGATTACTGACTTAGCACCTGAACTTAGTGCAACATTGACAGGATCAGGTTCAATCTTTAATGGAACCACTTCTACTGGGGGGCAGTGGGAGATATTAGTTTCAGATTTGGGCATAGGTGAAATAGCAGAATTATTGTTTACCTCAATCGGCAACGGGGAAGCGCCTTTCTTCGGTTTTTTGCCTTCAAGCAGCGGTCTGGTTAATGGAGATACGGCATTCCTGACCGTTATCGGACTATTAAGCTTTAGACTCGATGCCGAAATTACATCTGTTAGTGAAGTACCCGTACCCGCCGCCGTTTGGTTATTCGGTTCTGCCTTGGCAGGTCTGATGGGCGTATCACGCCTAAATCACAACCAACGCTTGCGGCGTAAAAACTTTTTGCTTTATACTGCGAAGGGGGGCTTTTGCCCCCCTTTTTAATTAAGGTTAAAATACTATGAAATCATTCAACATAATTGAATCAACACTAACCAAGGTATTGTTTGTTTTGGCAATCTCTTTGTTTTATCAAACAAGCTTTGCGGAAACTGAAAAGTATTTAATCAATCCTGGCGATGTTTTAGAAATATCGGTCTGGAATGAAGATGCGTTAAAGCGCGAAGTACGGGTTTTGCCGGACGGCAGTATTGGTTTTCCCTTAACAGGAACCGTTGCGGCCGCAGGAAGATCGGTTGAAGAGTTAAAAAAGGAATTGACCGAAAAACTGACTGAATATATAGCAGAGCCCGTCGTCAGCATCGCGGTAAAAGCAGCCGAAGGCAATGCGGTGTACGTGACCGGTCAAGTTAAAGAACCAGGCAAATATATTATGACCGAACCCATGAACGTCATGCAAATACTGAGCTTGGCGGGGGGGTTCACCCCATTTGCCGCAAAGGATGATATTGTTATATTAAGGAAAAACAGCAAGGGCGCCGAATCGATCAAATTTGAATACAGCGATTTGGAGGAAGGAAAAGGCCTGACTAAAAACTATCTATTGAAAAGCGGTGATGTTATTGTTGTCCCTTAATTCCTTGGCACGCTTTAAGGTGTTACGGTTACTCTTGCCCATACCTATCGGCTTGTGTTTGTTTCTGCCCGTGCATTCACAAGGTGCAGAGTGGTCATTAAAAGGCTCTGTTGACCAAAACTTGTCATATGACGATAACGTCTTTATGCAAGTAAATCCGCAAAGATCGTTTAAGTATATGATAATCCCCGTGTTGACTTTTCAACACAAAACGGATGTTTCTGAAGTTAATGCTAATGCCAGCTATGGCACCCAGCTATACACAGATATTGAAGGATTTGATCAAGATATACAAAATTACGGCCTTAGAGGTCTTTATAAAACCGAAAGGTTTGATTGGGGGCTGACATCGAGCTTTTCTGTTACACCGACCCGAAATACAGCTGTGCAGAATTCCGGTGTATTTAATAATAAATCAGAGAGTAACACTTGGTCGGTTTCCCCTTCTGTAAGCTATAAACTTAATGATATCGACAGTATTATTCTTAGCCCTTCCTACTCAGAAACTACTTTTACCGCTTCCGGTTCTGCTACAGCCAATCCGGGCGCTTTTAATAATAATTTTAATAACTATAGTGCCGCAAACGTCAACTTGGCATGGCAGCGACTGTGGTCTGAACGTTATATAAGCGCTGTGGGCCTGTTTTATTCCAGATATGACTCCCAACCGCCAGTAAATGCCCAGGGGGGGGCAGCGGCACTACCGACAAGTTTCGATAGTGTCGGAATTAATTTCTCAAATACTTATTTATGGTCGGATAATTGGAAGCTCATTGGAACAATTGGTGGGCGACATACTGAATCAACTACCGGCTCCACAAGTGGCAGCTCTTTAGGCTACCTAGCTGACGCAAGCGTCAACTATACCGGAGAACAATTAACTTCTGGGCTTCATTTTAATCGCTCTTTAACACCATCAAATCTTGGGCGACTACAAGAACAAACCAGTGTCGACTTAAATTTTAATTACCAAATTCTTGAAAGGTTATCCACCCTCTTTACAGCCAGTTATCAAGAATCAACTTTCGTCAATTCCGTAGACTCATCAACACGTAAGAATTTAGTCTTCCAGCCATCAATAAATTGGCGGATAGCACCCGAATGGTCATTGGGCGGTAGTTATCGGTACAGACTTCAAGACGGACTCATAAGCAATAATAATATTATTAATGGTGAAGCTGATTCCAACCTATTTATGGTAACTATCAACTATAATTGGCAAGGCTTAAGATTATCGAGATAAACTATGGAATTAGACGAAGAAAAAACGCTAAAAGATTACCTGCAAATTGTCCGCCGGCGCAAATATACCATCATCCTACCTATGTTGGCTTTGCTATTGATAAGCGTTATTGTAGCAATCGCACTACCCCCGGTATTCCGATCAAAAGCCACTATACTTGTTGAGCAGCAGCATATTCCAAGCGATTTGGTTAAGTCTACAGTCGTCAGTTTTGCCGATGAACGTATCCGGGAAATCGAACAAAAACTGATGACGATTGATAACCTAAACAAAATTATCGAAAAATTCGATCTTTACCCCAGAGAAAAAAACCTAGTCAACCCCTCTGTTTTGGCGGAACAATTTAGAAATAGCACAACGCTTGAACTGATCAATGCTGATGTCATTAACAATGGCAATAACAGCAAAGCCACTCTGGCATTTACCATATCGTTTGACGATAAAGTCGGCGTGACTGCACAAAAAGTTGCCAATGAACTGGTCACCTTATTTCTGGATGAGAACATCAGGTCAAGAACAGAGCGTGCGCAAGAATCAACCAAATTTCTCCAGGAAGAAGCAGATAAAGTTAAACTAGAAATTCAGAAAATTGAGAATCAGTTAGCCGAATATAAGGACAAATATAGCGGTAGCCTACCAGAATTGTTGCCTGTTAATATATCTTCCATCGGCAGAATTGAAAGCACATTGCAACAATTGCAATTACAAGAAAAAATGCTGGCAGAAAGAAGAATAAGTTTACTCAATCAACTCAGTAGCACCAGCCCCGTTATTGTACAAACTGGCGACAACAAAACTGTTACAATGGAAAGCCGTGGCTCTTTAGAAGCTCAGTACCACAGTCTATTAAAAAAATATTCCAGCGCCCATCCTGATGTTAAAGAATTGAAGAGAAGAATAGATGGCTATGAAGAGAAGGATGAACAATCCGGTATAAATAACCCAGCCTATTCACAGTTACAAAGCGAACTCAAGATTGCGGCTGTCGAAGTACAAAATATCAACCAGCAAAGTATATCTTTAACCGAGCAATTAAAAAAACTGGAAGTCAATGTAGCGCAAACCCATCAAGTTGAACGCGGATATTATGACCTAAAGAGAGATTTGGATAACCAAAAAGCCAAATATACTGAATTATCAGCCAAATATTTACAAGCAAAGCTGTCTCAAAACCTGGAAGTTGAACAAAAAGCCGAGAAATTTTCCTTGTTGGAACCACCAAGGGTTCCTGGAAAACCGGAGAAACCCAACCGGCTAAAAATTTTATTTGTGGGCTTCCTGGCTTCTGTTTTTGGTGGTCTGGGTGTCGGCTTTCTGGCTGAGATCATGGATACCAGCATCCGAAACCACACTGCATTAACCCAGTTGACGGGTTCGGAACCTTTGGTCGTCATCCCTTATATTCAAAATCAAGAAGATCTAAATAGAAGCAGAAGAAATAAACTAAATTTTGCTATTTTAGGTCTGCTATTAATAGTTGGCGCGGCCATCTCGGTTCATATTTTCTACATGCCATTAGATGCCGTATTCAACAGGATTTCAGATCGTCTGAGTATGTTGTTCTAACGCGAATAGCTGGCTCACCCCCTAGTAAAATAGAAAACGCTAAATGCACTTTATAATCATCTATCATAGAAATCGATTATGTGTTTTAAAACAGCTAAGCTAGTATTGGTTGTATACTTTAGTTACTGTTAACCAAACGGATTTACAACTAACCGGAGAAGCAAATGGGTAGTATTCACGATGCCTTAGATAAAGCTATTCAAAATGCTGAGCTCGAAAAAGAAAACTTATCACCATTGAAAAATGTCTATCAGGATCAAGTGATTCCAACTTATGGCATTCATTATCGTATTGATCCTGACCTAATGAGGCAAAGACGGATTGTCACTTTGCATAATTACAATGCGGAATCCGAAGCATTTCGGATGCTACGGACAAAAATACTCAAGCAACTTAGGGATAATAACTGGAATAGTTTCGCAATTACCGCACCAACGCAAGATGTGGGCAAGACCACGGTTGCTGTCAATCTAGCCATTGCGATGGCAATGGATGTCAACCAGTCTGTGCTTCTGGTTGATTTAGACTTGAGGCATCCCAAAGTTCACTGGTATTTTGGCCTAGAAAATGAAGTAGGCTTGCGCGATTATTTTCTTTCAGATAAGCCCTTGTCGGATATTCTAATTAATCCAGGAATTGATCGCTTGACTGTTTTACCGGGAAGAGGTCAGGCAATAGGTTCATCAGAAATATTATCAGGGCCTCGGATGAAAACCCTAATGAACGAAATTAATAGCCGTAACCAATCAAAGATTATTATTTTCGATCTGCCCCCTGTATTGGCGACGGATGATGTACTCTCCACAGTCGACTGCTACGATGCTATTTTACTAGTCGTTGAAGAAGGTAAAACCCAGCCCGAGGAAATAAAGAAAACTTTACAGCTTTTATCAGGAAAAAACCTGTTAGGGACGGTTCTCAATAAATCTCAAAACCCACCTGAACATAAGAGTTACTGATTATTTTAATCCCCACTTAACCCTCTCCGCATCCAAGCCTAATCAGCATTATCAATTTCAAAAAAAATCCATTTGACGCAGTTGTGGATTTGTTTAATTTGCCTTTCCATGGCATTGATTTCATTGACGGCACTTAAAACCGTCATTTCGGGTTTGAGTTCAGCTTTGATCGACACCATGACAGAATTGCCATGATTAATGGCCCAAATATTAAGCACCCGTAAAACACAGGGCTGGGCCTCAAGATAAGTTTGCACATTAATACGAATGTCTTCGGCGGATTCACCAATCAACAGAGAATGTACTTCCGCACCCACGACAGCTGCGACAATAATCAATAATAGGCCAATCAACATCGAACCTAATGCATCAAAGGCAGCATTCCCCGTCAACACCGCCAAACCTAAAGTGACCAGCGCAATCACCAAGCCGAGCAAAGCTGCGATATCTTCTCCGGTTACAACCATTAATTCGCTGGAGTGAGTGCTTTTAAACCACTGCCAAAGCGTTTGCCGACCTTTTTCTTCTGCCATTGCCGACAACGCACCTTTCAACGAAAAGGCTTCCATACCAACAGCAACTAATAAAACCAATAAAGCGCTGTTCGCGTTCTCTATTGCGTGGGGGTGGATATACCGCTCCCAACCTTCATGAATGGCAAAAACACCACCCACCGAAAACAAGATAAACGCCACCATCATCGACCAAATATATGATTCACGCTCATAACCCATAGGGTGTTTTTGGGTTGCCTTTTTTACCGACCGCTTCATGCCAATCAGTAACAACACTTGGTTGCCGCAATCGGCATAAGAATGGATCGCTTCTGCCAACATGGAACCTGAACCCGTCCAAACGGCTGCGCCCGTCTTGGCCAAGGCGATGCCTAAATTGGCTGTAAATGCGTAAAGTACGGCTTTTGTAGAGTTGTTTTGTGCCATTTATGTATATAAAGGATAGAGATTAGGATTCCAGGTCGTTACCTTTGATGATTAATTATGGATTTTTAGAGCCGCAAATCACCACGAAGGACACGAAGAGTATATCAGTCCCAACGCCCATCCTTGATCTGCACTAACCCATTTTCGACCCTGACAGGGAAGCAGGCAATGTCTTCATAAGCAGGAGGGGATTTTACTGCACCGGTTTTCACGCAAAATCGTGCTCCGTGGCGTGGGCAAATAATCTCGTCGCCATCCAGTTCGCCACTGGCAAGCTCCGCACCATCATGAGTACACACATCTTCAATCGCATAAAATTGTCCATCAATGTTAAATACTGCAACATCAGTCCCATCTAAATCGACGATGACATGTTCACCTTCAGCCAAAGCCGTTTGCTCAATAACACTTATCCACTCTGACATTTCTGTATTACACCCTGTTTTGTGTTAAATAGACATCGTACCGCAATAGTTTTCCTTGAAAGCTCTCATCCGGTTTACCGCCCAACGGTTCGGCATAATCAGGGCTTTTTACCACCACACGTTTATCGGCTATTTTTATTGCGGTTGCAAACAACTGTTCCTTATCGGTATCATCGCCTACGAGATCGCGTAAGACCATGATGGATTTTTTTGCTAACGCCGATTTTTTGCGTTTAGGCGGAAACATAGGGTCAAGGTAAATGCAATCGGGCTGTACCGTTAATTGCCCCAATATTTCAATCGCATTGCCAGTCAGCAGTTGGGGATGGGTTACGTTAAGCTGCTGCATCCAAGCCAGATTGGTCAAGCGACTAAATCCATCTGCCAACAATTCCACCATGATGGGTGAACGCTCTATGCACAAAACCTCATAACCCATACGAAACATGGCGAGGCTATCTTGTCCCCAACCAGCAGTAGCGTCAACTACAGTTTTTGTTTTTCGGCCTAACGCCTGCGCCAAAGCACCTTGTTTGGCAATCGGCCATGATCGTTGTTCGCCTTGCCGATGTTCTATATCCACGGACAAACCGCGTTTGTTGACGTTTTCCTTGTCCAGTAACGACAAACAACCGTCGCGCCAGCATAGAAACAAATCTTCTGGTATATCGGCATTATGTGATTGGTACAAAGGGACTTCTAGTCTTTCTGCAAGTTGTTTAAACAGCAGAATATCGCCCTGACCTTCATAAAGGACAGCCAGTTTTCCTGTGTATTTTTGGTCAGAAGCTTTCGTGGTAATAATTACTCTGTAGAAATCGAATTTTGTTCATTTTTCAACGCGGCATCTAGGGTGTGCCAAGCCAACGTAGCACATTTTACCCGTGCCGGATACTCGCGGACACCTGCTAAAACCGCCAATTTGCCAACCGCTTCTAGTTGAACCTGTTCTTCTTTTCCTGTAGTCATCTCATGGAAGATTTTGAACAACGCTTTGGCTTCCGCTGTGGTTTTATCTTTGATAATCTCTGTCATCAATGACACCGATGCGGTTGATATGGCACAGCCGGAACCTTGAAAACTGGCATCGACAATTTTATCGCCATCCATTTTCAAGAATAAGGTTAGCCGATCACCGCATAAGGGATTAAACCCTTCCACTTGCCGGTCAGCATCCGCCAT
>PMDM01000180.1:7919-13292 GCA_003155565.1 Methylococcaceae bacterium
CATCAAAACATCAATCTCTTCCTTGGTATTATACATGGCAAAAGAAGCCCGTGCTGTTGCGGGGACACCGTAAAAGTCCATGACTGGCATGGCACAGTGATGCCCTGCCCTGATGGCTATGCCTAAGCTGTCCAGCATGGTGCCAATATCATGGGGATGTATTTTATCCAATACAAAAGACAGGATGGCACCTTTGTCTTTCGCCTCGCCAATTATTCTTAATCCTTTAATTTTATTAGCTTGTTGTGTCGCGTAAGTCAATAATTCAGCTTCGTAAGCGGCAATATCAGCCATACCGATTTCATTGATATAATCAATGGCAGCGCCAAGCCCGATCACATCAGCAATATTGGGCGTACCTGCTTCAAATTTATGCGGCAATCCAGCATACGTACTTTGTTCAAAACTGACGGTTTTAATCATATCGCCACCACCTTGATAAGGCGGCATGGCTTCAAGCAATGCCTGTTTGCCGTACATTACCCCTATTCCAGACGGTCCGTACAGTTTATGGCCTGAGAACACGTAAAAATCGCAATCAAGTTCTTGCACATTTACACTCAGATGCGGAATCGCCTGTGCGCCATCCAGCATCACCGGAATGCCTTTCGCATGGGCTGCGTCTATCATCTTTTTAACTGGATTGATCGTACCCAATGCGTTGGACATGTGTACGACGGCTACCAGTTGGGTTTTGTCATTCAACAAAGCTTCAAAAGCTTCGTAGATTAACTCACCTTGGACATTCATCGGCGCAACTTTCAACACTGCACCAGTCTGCTCACACAGCATTTGCCAGGGTACAATGTTGGAATGATGTTCCATGGCAGTGATTAAAATCTCATCACCGGCTTTAATATTGGCTTTGCCGTACGTTTGTGCGATTAGGTTGATGGCTTCGGTCGCGCCGCGCACAAAGATGATTTCCTTGGTGCTAGTTGCGTTGATGAAACCCCGCACTTTTTCCCGCGCAGCTTCAAACTTGTCTGTCGCACGCACACTTAAGGTATGGACACCGCGATGGATGTTGGCGTAGTCATGCCTATACACGTGGCTGATGCTGTCGATAACGGCGTTGGGCTTTTGGCAACTGGCGGCATTGTCGAGATAAACCAAGTCTTTACCACGGATTTTTTCGCCCAAAATCGGGAAATCGGCACGGATTTTTTCTACAGGGAATGTTGTCATACTTTTGTTTGTCAGATTTTGATGTGTTGCTTATTCACTCACAACACATTATATTTGCTATTAATTCTACTTAGGTTTGCTTGCACTATGGCTACTGTTCATCCTACCAAACACTTAACCAACCTCGATGAATGGCGCAGATTGGGCGAGGCTAATATTTTTCCACCAGAAAGCCGGATTGAACTGATTAATGGAGAAATTTTAGACATGGCACCGATAGGCTTTAATCATGCAGGACATTTAAAAAGTATCAATAAATTATTTACGAAATTGGTGCCTGACAACTTATTCACCAGCGTTCAAGACCCGCTACAACTCGGCGACTTGTCCGAACCGGAACCCGATTTTATGCTGTTAAAGCCGAATGGCGATTGCTATAAAACACGTCATCCCGTTGCCGATGATGTGTTGTTACTAATCGAAGTAGCCGACAGTTCGCTCAATTTCGACCAAAACCAGAAACTGCGTTTGTATGCACGTCACGGCATTCCCGAATACTGGCTGTTAAACCTGAACGATGTTTCCCTGGAAGTTTACCGCAAGCCTAACGGTGACGTGTATGCCGAAAAAACTACCTTATACATCGGCGATAGCATCACTTTATCGCAACTCACAGACATCAGCATTCAGGTTGCCGATATTTTATAAGCACCCATAAGATGCTTTTTTCGCCCTTAGCCTTGTGCCTTCGGCTCACAACCAATCTTTCTCAACGCCTTCCTGTGGAAACCGTGCCAACACCTGCTCCAACACCTTATCATGCAGACTTTTAATCTTGATCTTATCCACCATCTCGTTAGCGAAGGCAAAGGTGAGCATGTTACGAGCTGTTTCTTCATCGACACAGCGCGATTGCAGGTAAAAAATCGATTTCTCATCCAACTGCCCCACCGTCACCCCGTGACCGCATTTAACATCATCGGCGTAAATTTCCAGTTGCGGCTTGGTATCGGCTTCGGCATCATCGGATAACAGCAAATTGCGGTTATTCATTTGTGAATCGGTTTTTTGTGCGTCTTCCGCGACGATGACCCGTCCCTGAAACACACCTCTAGCACGGTCATCCAGTACGCCCTTATACATTTCCCGGCTGATGGCATGGGGTTTCAAGTGATTGATGCGCGTATGGTTATCGATATGCTGGCGTTTTACGCCAAGATACAAGCCATTCATTTCACACTCAGAAGCACGGTCTAAATCGGTGTGAATATCGCACCGCGCCAACAAGCCGCCAAAAGCAAAATTGTGATGCGTAAAGCGTGCGCTCTGTGCCTGTTTAACGTAAGTACCGCCAAAATGATAGGCTTTTTCTGACTCAACCTGCATTTTAGTCAGCGTCAGATGGGAATTTTGTCCGACAAACACTTCCGTCACGGTATCGGTTAGATACGCATTATCAGTACCAACAAACGTCTCTATTAAGCTAGCCTCGGCATTTTCATCAACCATAATGAGATTACGTGTGCTCGCCAGAGCATCGGCTTCAGTGACTACATGCAATAGCTGTATCGGCTTGGCTAAAACCTGTTTGGCAGGAACGTGTACAAATACGCCATCGGTAAACCATGCGGTATTGAAAGCGACTAAGCTGTGTTCAGCATTAGTGACCGTTCGACCCAGATGGTTTTCCAGTAGAGACGCAAAATCTTGCGTCTCTACAAGGGCATCCGCCATGCTCATGATTGAAACACCTTCTGGCAAACCGTCCAACTTGGAAAAATCTGCGGAAAAATGACCATTCACCAATACCACTGACCAAGTATCTTCCAATTGCTGTGATTTCAGCCAATTTGCATCGAGAGTCTGTAAGTTGGGGTGAGGGTCGCCCCCCAACACTGGTGCAAAAAGTTTCTTCTCAATAGCGGACACATTGGTATATCGCCATTCTTCTTCACGCGGTGACGGAAAACCGTTTGCTGAAAACTTCGCTAAGGCATCTTTTCGTAATTGCTGTAACCAAGGCAGATTTTGCCCTGGTAATGTCGGTGCTATCGCCTCATATTCAGCCATATAACGGCTAGATGTTACCGTACTCATTAAGCTGCCACCTGACTTTCTAGCCAACTGTAACCTTTTTCTTCTAGCTCCAATGCCAGCTCAGGGCCGCCGGATTTAACTATCTGGCCATTGGCAAGTACATGAACGTAATCGGGCTTGATGTAATCCAGCAAACGCTGGTAATGGGTAATCATCACAAAAGCACGGTCTTTGGAACGCAAGGAGTTAACGCCTTCCGCAACCACTTTTANNCGGAAAAGCCTTCGTTGACGGCGCGATACAGAAATTTTTCGTCCATCTCCAGCAATTTAACCTTGTGTTTTACCAAGGCCAGAAAGTCCATCGCATCCACTTCCGACTGACCATGATGCTTACGAATCGCGTTCAAAGCCGCTTTCAACAGATAAATATTGCTGACGCNNCGGGAATTTCCACCGGATATTGGAACGCAAGAAAAACGCCTTCCCGCGCCCGGATTTCAGGGGGCATTTCGGTCAAGTCCGTACCCTGATAAGTCACCTTACCTTGGGTAATTTCATAGCCGTTTTTGCCGGACAATATATGCGATAAGGTACTTTTACCCGAACCGTTCGGCCCCATAATTGCATGGATTTCACCTGCTTTTACTTGCAGGTTTATCCCTTTAAGGATAGGTTTGTCGCCAACGCTGACGTGGAGGTTTTCTATTTTGAGCATGATTAATTTTTACTCACTAATTTCATTTAATACTAAAAAACGTAGGTTGGGGTGAGAAACGAACCCCAACACAAAGGCTAATATTTATTTGTTGGGGTTCATTTCATTCACCCCAACCTACCGGACTTATAAGGTTACGTAATCTGAGGAAAATGAATTGCCAATGTGACAATGAAGGCCAATGTTGTAAAGATCGTGACACCACTTCGTTGACCCTTAGATCGATCATTTCATCCAAGGTAAAGTGTTTGTCGGAAGGACCAAAAATAAAAATGCTTCGTAGGCATCCTAAAGTTACAATTAAATAAATGAACAGTTCGACCAGAAGAGCAGACCGAATTAGCGAGTGTTGGGGCATCGTTACATAAAATATTGACAAAATTGCCATCATAATTGAAACATGCGCCAACAAGGATGATGTCTTACTATCAATCGCATCCATATAGTAAGAAGCTGCATTTCCTATTTTTGTGCTTTTCATCTCTGAAATGCTTTCAAGGTACAAGTAAGCATCATCAATCAGTTTTTGTTTCACTTTTATACCCGTATATAAAAATTGATTGTCATGTAGTGCTGTAGGATGTGCTGAACGAAGTGAAGAGCATCAGTTACTCAGGCGTACAATAACCGTCCTTTAGGCTCAGGAACAAATCGACCCAATTCTTTCGCAGTTTCTATCCACTCGCCAATAACAACCTCGGCATTGTTAACAGCTTCTTGGTAACTTTTACCATCAGCCATACAACCCAGCAATTCAGGCACTTCGACAATATAAGCCTGATCTTCTTCACTCCAATAGATAATCATTTCGTATTTAGTCATTTTTCAACTCCAAACGATAGCGGACGATAATTTGGCGCACTTGTTTAACCTGATAGGGTTTTGCCATTGCACCCAATGGTTGCAAGTTGATAATTTCAACTACACCTTCCTTGCTAAAAATATGATGATTGCCGCGAATCCGTTCTTGAAAACCCAAAAGTAAAAGTAACCGCCTTAAATCAGAAAATTCAATATTGGTATCAGAACGCCCGAATAAAGTTTTTTCTAAAACTTTATCATACTTCCCCATTACCCAACCGACCCTTCCAGACTCAACCCCAACAAAGCCTGCGCCTCAACCGCAAATTCCATGGGCAATTCCTTAAAGACTTCCTTACAAAAACCATTAACGATCATTGATACCGCATCTTCCGCTGAAAGCCCTCGTTGCTGGCAAAAGAACAATTGGTCTTCGCTGATTTTGGAAGTGGTCGCTTCGTGTTCGACTTGCGCGGACGGCTGTTTGACTTCGATATAGGGGAACGTGTGTGCGCCGCATTTGTCGCCGACTAACAAGGAATCGCACTGGGTATAGTTACGGGCATTTTCTGCACTTTTTAAGACCTTAACCAAGCCGCGATAAGTGTTTTGCGCTTTTCCGGCGGAAATACCTTTCGACACGATGGTGCTGCGGGTGTTTTTGCCGATGTGGATCATCTTGGTACCGGT
>PMDM01000452.1 GCA_003155565.1 Methylococcaceae bacterium
GAACAGGAAAAGAAAACCGACAATCGGGATAAAAGTGGCAACCACTTGTACCCCGCCCCCTGCACCATTGGCTACCAGAACAATTAGCCATTGCGGCCAATTCAGTTTGGCCAGTTGCTCTCCTAAGCCATCAACTAAGAAAGCGCCTACGATTTGATCGAAAAAATCAATAAATGCGCTGCCCATGTTAATGGTGAACATGAACATCGCGTACATGACCATCAAAAAGACGGGAATGCCTAAAAACCGGTTTAGCACGATACGATCAATTTTATCGGTTGTTCGCCGACCGACATCGGTTAATCGGCAAACAGCAGATTGTGTCAGTTGATTGACAAAGCCATAGCGGGCATCGGCGGCCAGTATGTCGATTTCATCATCGGTTTCTGCTTCGACCCTGTTTTGTAATTCCGATACCAAAGGCAATATGACAGGATTAANNTCGCTAGCCAACGTAAATTGCATGGATAATGGGATATTTTCAGCGCTGCTACAAGTTCCTTAACAGCTTGTTCCAACGCTGATGGGTAATGAATAATGGCAGTCGGTATAGGCTTTTTTTGTGCGGCGAGATTAATGACTCCTTTAAGGTTTGTTATACCCTTTTTTGTTGCTGCAGAAATAGCTACGACAGGACATCCCAATTGTTGAGACATAAAGTCAAGGTCTATCTTGATGTCCCGCCGCTTGACAACATCCATCATATTAAGCGCCAAAATCATCGGCACCTGCATTTCTATAAGCTGGGACGTTAAATAAAGGTTTCGTTCGATGTTAGAGGCATCGACAATATTGACGATAAGGTCAGCATTGCCTGATGCGACATAATCCCTGGCAACTTTTTCATCCAGGGATACTTGGTCATCGGATGATTCCAGCGAGTACGTTCCCGGCAAGTCCACTACTTGGATCAGTTGGCCATTAAAACGGTATTCGCCTGTTTTTTTTTCGACCGTAACGCCAGGCCAATTGCCGACTTGTTGGCTGGCTCCAGTAAGTGCGTTGAACAGCGTGGACTTTCCGCAATTTGGATTGCCGACTACCCCCACCGTAAAGCAGTCAGCCATCAAAGTTTCTCGATTTGCAAAACGGAGGCTTCATCCTTACGCAGTGTAAGGGCAAATCCCCGTAACTTGATCTCGACCGGATCGCCCATGGGCGCAAATCGAGTAATACTAAACTCAGTTCCAGGCGTTAACCCCATCGCCAGTAATTTCTTGCGATAAGGCTTTCCCGTCGGTTCAAAACCAACGATTTTAGCTAAATCGCCAATAACCAAATTTTTCAAACTCATAACCATATCGTTCACCTATTAATTAAATCGATGATTATTGGAAACATAAAAAGGAATCAATAATCATTCTCATTAATATCAACTATACCATATCTACAAGACTAATCAAATCTGGTTATGTATCTTGTTAGTCATAACTCAAGCTGGGTTTTGAATTCTCAATAAATTGTTCTCAGTAAAGATCGGGCGTACGTGTTAGACCGATACAAAATCAAAAAACTAGGCGTTGAATAACCCGATATGGGAAGGAATTAGTGGGAGGGCTTTTTGAAAGAACTACATAGTTGAATCTTGCATAGCGGCAAGATAGCTGGATTTGTACCATTACAAACCGTAATGGTAAGGCGGCGCTATCAGAAACGCCACCTTATAAATAAAGTAAATCGTGCTAAATCACTCGATTATTCTATAACTGCCACTAGATTCATCAACCCGGTCGCGGAGTTCTTTTCCGGGCTTAAAATGGGGGACGTATTTCTTGGTTAACTGGACAGACTCACCCGTTTTCGGGTTTCGCCCTACACGGGGTGGCCGCATGTGCAACGAGAAACTCCCAAATCCCCTGATTTCAATTCTTTCACCAGTGGATAAAGCTTGGTTCATTTTCTCTATGATACATTTGACTGCCAATTCAACATCTTTGAGTTCCAGATGTGGTTGACGTTTAGCTAGCGCTTCAATTAATTCAGACTTTGTCACATTCTATCCTGCAAAAACGAATGAAAACATGGGGATTGCCAAAGCAATCCCCCCCATAAAGTGGCTTATTTTTCTATTTGTTTGAAAATATCAGCGAATGTAGGTGACCCTGAAGATTGCTGGGTGTGATCCTTGATAGTGGTGATTTCCTCTTCACTATCCTTCGCTTTTATAGACAAAGAGATTGATTTGCTTTTCTTGTCTACACCAATAAATTTGGCTTCAACCGTATCGCCTTCTTTTAACAGAGTACGTGCATCCTCAACGCGGTCACGTTGAATTTCAGAAGCACGAATGTAGCCTTCCACATTATCCGCCAAGGTAACCACAGCACCTTTTGCATCGACTTCTTTAATAACGCCTTTTACTAGACTGCCTTTTTCAGTGGTGGCCAGGAAGTTTTGGAATGGATCCTGCTCTAGCTGTTTAACGCCCAATGAGATACGTTCACGTTCAGAATCAACCGCCAAAATCACAGTCTCGAGTTCATCACCTTTCTTGAACTCACGCGCCGATGCTTCACCGCCATCTTCCGCCCAGGAAATATCAGACATGTGTACCAAACCATCAATACCGCCATCCAAGCCAATAAATATACCGAAATCAGTAATCGACTTGATTTTGCCGGTAATTTTATCGCCTTTGTTGTGCGTTGCTGCAAATTCATCCCAAGGATTGGTTTTGCACTGTTTCATGCCTAAAGAAATACGACGGCGTTCTTCGTCAATTTCCAGGATCATGATTTCGACATCTTCGCCCAATTGGACAAGTTTAGATGGATTGACATTTTTGTTAGTCCAATCCATTTCTGATACGTGAACCAAGCCTTCTACGCCTTCTTCAATCTCAACAAAACAGCCATAGTCGGTCAGGTTGTTGACCTTGCCAAATGCGCGTGAACCCGCAGGGTAACGGCGGGCAATGTTCTGCCAAGGATCTTCGCCCATTTGCTTCATGCCTAATGAAACACGATTTTTTTCCTTATCGTATTTCATGACTTTAACTTTTATTTCTTGGCCGATTTCAACACATTCGGATGGGTGCCTTACACGACGCCACGCCATATCGGTAATATGCAACAGACCGTCGATACCGCCGAGGTCTATAAATGCACCGTAATCGGTCAGGTTTTTCACAACACCGGTGACAATTGCACCTTCTTCCAGTGTTTTAAGTAATTCTTCCCGTTCTGCGCTGTATTCTTTTTCAACCACTGCACGGCGCGAAAGCACAACGTTATTGCGCTTTTGATCGATTTTTATAACCTTAAATTCTAAATCACGATTTTCAAGGAATGTGGTATCTCTAATAGGGCGAACATCAACTAAAGATCCTGGCAAAAACGCACGTAATGCACCGACAGCGACGGTAAATCCGCCGCGAACCTTGCCATTGATTTGGCCGATGATAGTTGCTTGATTTTCAAAAGCACTTTCCAATTCGAACCATGCTTTGTTTTTCTTTGCTTTATCCCTGGAAAGCAGGGTAGCGCCCAAACCGTCTTCGAATAAATCAAGGGCGACTTCAATCTCGTCGCCTATCTTGACTTCTAATTCGCCATTGTTATTCAGAAATTGCCATTTTGGAATGACACCTTCTGATTTAGAATGCGTACTGACGATAANNGTAATTCAGCAAAGCTTTCGCTCATCTTATAATTCCCAGACCTGTTAAAAACCGGTCTTTATCTGTATCGTTAAGGTTAAAAAACCGCAAAAAACGACAGCCTGTGTTTACATTGCTATCGTTGCGGAACTAAACTCAGCACCTGAGCAATGACAGCGCCTATCGTCATGGCAGATGAATCAATATAAAGTGCATCGTCTGCCTGGACTAACGGGGCTATTTTTCGTCCCTTATCACGACAGTCACGCTCTTCTATCTCTCTGGTTATCCGTTGAATATTAACATCAATTCCTTTTTCCATCAACTGTTTAT
>PMDM01000427.1 GCA_003155565.1 Methylococcaceae bacterium
TAAAAAGCCAGTAATCATCCTGTCAAAGTGTCGATGGCTAATTAGAAGCTAAGAAAATTGTATTCTTTGCCGATAAGTTAGAGGGTAGGGTGTTTCTTTGAAAGCCAATGAATCAAAAAATAACAGTCACCATCATTACCTTAAATGAAGAAGAGAATATCAAAGATTGCATCGAGTCGGTATGGAAGGTAGCGGATGAAATCATCGTAGTTGACAGTCTTAGCACTGACAAGACCCGAGAAATTGCTAAAAATCTTGGCGCAAAGGTTATTGAACAGAGTTACTTAGGGGATGGTTTGCAGAAAAACTTTGGTGTGCAATTCGCCAAAAACGACTGGATTTTACATCTGGATGCCGACGAGCGGTTAGACGGGCAAATGATAAAGGAAATTCAGGCTATTAATTATGCTGAAACAGCTTATGATGCTTATGCTTTCCGAAGAAAAAACTATATAGGCACGCGTTGGCAGAAAGTCTGGTATCCCGATTATATGATTAGGCTGTATCACAAGGATCGCTGCCGTTTTTCACCGATGATTGGGCATACGTCCCTGACAACAAAAAACTATCAGAGGATGAATGGCAATATTATCCACTATTCTTTCAAAGATTTGAGTGATTGTCTTGTTCGGGCAGGCAAGTACAGTAAGCGGGATGCAAAAGTTCTCTTAGAAAATAACTTGAAAGTCAGCGCCTGGGATCCGGTAATTCATGGGTCAGTTTCTTTCCTGAAGTATTATTTCCTGAAAAAAGGATTTATCTATGGCCTTGATGGATTGACGGCTTCATTGCTCGGTGCATTAAGGTCTTATCTAAAATATGCCCAGGTTATTGAAATGCGTGAGAATGCCGAATTAGGGCATCCTGATCGATAAGCCACAGTTTTACAGCATCTAAAGGATGATTGTCATTGGAAATGTGAGTTTACGCGGGCGCTTCATTGGCTAAAGTTTTCCTAAAAATAGTGCCTTGAAATGCTTTTATAAAAGGGATAATCATTTGCATCAAAAAACTTTAAACAACATCGGTATGAATCAGCACTCAGTCAAGTTAATACAGCAGCGTTTGCTAGATTATGGCGTGTTTATAACGGCGCTATTTATCATTTCAATTTACCTGTCGACCGCTTTAGCAATCATTATCTCTGTGTTGATGGGGGTATTGTGGTTACTTACCGCCCAATTCCAAATGCTACCCACAGTCCTAAAGGATTCTCCGGTTGCAACATGGGCGTTGCTCTTGTATCTATGTTTTATTGTGGGTCTAAGTTATGGCGATGTTCCAAGCGCAGAGGCATTTTCCATACTCATGAAATATCGAGAGTTATTTTTTATCCCCCTATTATCCTGTTTTTTCACTAATGAGCGGTATCGTATTTGGGCTTGGAAAGCTTTCATTATTGCATCGGTGTTAACACTGTTGGGTTCTTACCTGATGGATTTTGGTATTATGGAGATGTTCAGACATAAGGCTTTTACGCTCAAAAGTCGCATTACCCATGGTATTTTTATCGCTTTTTTTATGTTTTTCTGTGTACACAAGGTTTTTGACAACAAAAAGTATGTCGGATGGTATTTAGTATTATTAATATTTGGTGTTTATAACCTTTTTTTTCTCGTTGATGGGCGCACTGGGCAGTTAGTTTTTATGGTGTTGATACCTTTATTAGCCGTGCAGCGCTTTGGCAAAAAAGGGCTGTTGGTTTCAATGAGCTTACTTATTATTTTTTTGGCCCTATATTTTAGTTTTTCAGATAAATCAGTTCGAATTCATGAAGGATTAGATAACACCCGGGCTTATATAAATCATCAGTCTGAAAAAAGGCCAACTTCCATGGGCATAAGATACAAGTTCTGGGAAAATTCCCTGAAACTGGTTGCCGAAAAACCTTGGCTGGGTCATGGCACTGGCAGTTTTGCACAAGAATATCAGCGAGTAACGGGTGCTCATCTAGATAATAGAAAAAACCCCCATAACGAGTTTTTGTTGATAGCCGTTCAGTTTGGCCTGTTGGGTTTTCTTACGTATTCGGGATTTCTTTTCAGTCAGTATTACTGTTCCAGGACATTGCCTGATCCAGAAAAATGGCTGGCTCAGGGGCTTTTACTTACGTTAATCATTACCAGCCTATTTAATAGCCCATTTCTAGATCACACTGAGGGGCATTGGTTTGCTGCTATGATAGCCCTTTGCTTTGCGCCCAATATTTCGCATAGTAAGCTTGAAAAACAGGGTGTTTTTCCATAATTTGGCGATTAATGACATGACAAGAGCCAGGACTTACCGCCTATATAAGCTTGTGTGGCAATGAAAACGTCAACTAGCGTAGGCATTCAAATTTACAAACGGCTATTGGTCTACGTAAAGCCCTACCGTGGTCTTTTTGCTATCAGTATTTTTGGATTTTCCATCTATTCCGGCACCCAGTCCCTGTTAGTGGTATTAATCAAGCATATTGTTGATACCTTACAAACTGAGACACGAGAAGGGATGTTTTATTTACCGGTGTTTTTTAGTGGCGTATTTGTCGTTCAAGGTATTGGTACTTATTTGGGCAACTATTTCCTGGCGAAAGTATCGACCAATGTCGTTCACGCCTTAAGATGCGAGATATTCGACAAGTATACGGAACTGCCGACCGCATTCTTCGATGCTAATAATAGCGGTTATCTCATATCCAGGATTACCAATAATGTCGGTGAAATGACTAAAGCGAGTACGGACGCAATACGTACTTTTGTTCGGGAAGGTTTGACTGTACTGGGGCTGTTAATTTACCTGTTCTATTCGAATTGGATGCTGTCTCTCGTTTTCGTTGGTATCACTCCCATTATCGTATTGTTGGTTAAATACGTCAGTAAACGTCTCAGGATGATTAGCAGAAGAATACAAGATTCCATTGGTGATATCACCCATATTACCTCGGAGCTGGTTACCGGGCACCGAATCGTGCGCGGTTATGGCGGTGAAGAATACGAACGTCGGCGATTTTTGGAAAGCAGCTTATATAATCGGCGGCAATCGTTAAAACTCGCCACCACAACGGCGATACACAACCCCATCATGCAATTTATTATTGCCATAGCGCTATCTTTTTTGATGTATATGGCGCTGATCTTTATGAAACAAGCCAGTGTTGGTGAATTCATCGCTTACCTAATGGCGGCAATTTTATTGCAGCGGCCAATAAGGCAATTGAGCGATGCAAACAGTGATATACAGAAGGGTATAGCAGCAGCACAAACAATATTTGAGATTTTGGATGAGCCGGGTGAATCCGATGAAGGAACTTATCGAGTCGAAGAAGCTAAAGGTGCGTTGGAATTCAAAAACCTATCATTTAATTATGCAGGAACAAAAGAGTCCGCACTGACAGATATTAGTTTCAAGGCCGAACCAGGACAAACCATCGCTCTGGTCGGTCCCTCCGGGGGGGGTAAGAGTACACTGGTGAATTTGGTGTCGCGCTTTTATGTACATGAAGCGGGTGAAATCTTGCTGGATGGTGTTGAAGTCAATACTTACCAATTGTCAAATTTGAGGAAACAACTGGCGCTGGTTACCCAGAATGTCACCCTGTTCGATGATACGATAGCCAATAATATCGCTTATGGCGCTTTAGTTACAGCCAATCGGGAGCAGATTATTGCAGCGGCGACCGATGCTTATGCCATGGAATTTATCAGTAAGATGGAGTATGGGCTGGACACGGAAATTGGCGAAAATGGCGTGAAGTTGTCGGGAGGGCAGCGTCAACGCCTTGCTTTAGCGAGGGCTTTACTTAAAGATGCACCGATTCTTATCCTTGATGAAGCGACATCGGCATTGGATACCGCGTCGGAGCGGTATATCCAGAAAGCGCTGCAAAAGGTGATGAGTAACAGGACGACGTTGGTGATTGCCCACAGGCTATCAACGATTGAAAAAGCCGACCTTATCCTGGTTATGGAGCATGGACGTATTGTTGAAAGGGGCACCCATAAAGAGTTGATAGAAAAAAATAGCGCTTATGCGCGATTACATCACCTGCAATTCGAGAAAGATACCGAACATGCCCACGAAATCGTTAATGTCACAGAGCTATGTATAAAACCCGCATGAACCAAAGGAATTAATGTGAAAGTATTGTTGTCTGTGGTCGATATAAGTCAAATTGAACAGTATCATCCAACAATTTTGATGATGAGTTTATAATGAAAAACACTAAAGGTTGTTAGGAGCAAGCCGTGCTAAGTATTATCACTGCAATTTACAATCAGAAATGTATGAATGAATTGTATTGGGAAAATTTAGCTAAGCATACGCACAGCAAATTTGAATTAATCATTGTTGACAATGGTTCGGACGATGGTAGTGTTGAATTTTTTGAATCCGTTGGGGCAAAAATTATTCGTAATGGTGTCAATTATTCTTACCCCTATTGCCAAAATCGTGGAATAGAAGTTGCCCAATATGATTGGTTCGTTTTTTTAAATAACGATATCATCGTTTCCCCTAATTGGGACAAGCACATCATAGACAATATGGATTTTAATGGCTTAGATGTTGCTGCCGCATGTGGTTTGGAGCAAGTTGAAACAAAAATTGAAACGAGAAAATTACGCCGACGTTGGAATAAAGTAAAACTGATTATCGCGCTTTTTGGACAAACTAAGCCCTTCTTGTTACTCGCACATAAGCTTATGTACCCTAATTGGGCANNTCGTTTTGTGGGCAACGCCATAAAAAGTTTGAGCATAAAGTGCGGCAGGGTTTTCTTGGCAACACTGTCGTCATGAAGCGTGCCGCACTGGATAAAATCGGCTTATGGGACGAGCGTCTACAAGCAGCAGATTATGACTTGTACTATCGCACTCTTGAGCGTTCTCAAAAAATAGGGGATATAAAACCGGTTCATATTTGCTTAGACACATATGTTCACCATTATATTCGTCTGACTTCAAAACAGAGTTTTCCGCCTTTTTTTGACAAGGCTAACTTAATTTCCATCGAAGACAAGTGGGGAAAAGCGAAGATGAATGAATATTTTGAGTTGATGAGCCAATAAGTAAGCCTACTAGCAACTAAAATTCGACTAAGATGTAGGGCATTGGCAACCCATAAAATCGTTTTTAGCATTAGAGCCAGATATAAAACCCGCTATCATTCATAGGAAATCATGTGAAAACATTTTTGTCTGTACTCGCCCAGCATCAAGCGGTGCTGGAACAGCTCGCAAATAATAGCAATGAGATTGAAGCGGCAGGAGCGTTGTTACTCGACACAATAAAACAAGGCGGAAAAATCCTGCTGTGCGGCAATGGTGGCAGCGCGGCGGATTGCCAGCACATTGCGGCGGAATTTGTCGTCCGTTATGAAAAAAAGCGCAAGGCATTAGCCGCTATTGCGTTAACTACAGACACCTCAATAATAACCGCTTCTGCCAACGATTTAGATTTTGATTCGGTGTTTTCTCGCCAAGTTGAGGCGTTGGGCAATCCAAATGATTGTTTGATAGCTATTTCCACATCCGGGCGTAGCGGCAACGTCATTGCTGCCGTAAAGTCAGCAAAAATCAGGGGAATGACGGTAATTGCTATGACGGGTTCCGAAGACAGCGAACTAAGCCAGTTGGCGACCATGACGATCAAAGTTCCCTCAATTGTCACCGCACGTATCCAGGAAGCCCACATCGTCATTGGACATTGGTGGTGTGCGGTCGTAGAAGAAGCGTTCAGCCAGGAGGCGCTCGGTGCTGGCGACAATACCTAATTTCTCTAAAGCCCGTGTTTTAGTTATCGGCGACGTGATGCTTGACCGTTATTGGTCAGGTAAGGCGGCGCGGATTTCACCCGAAGCACCCGTGCCTGTGGTGCATGTCAAGACCATCGAAGACCGTGTCGGTGGCGCGGGCAACGTGGCACTCAATATAGCCAAGCTAGGCGGTATGGTGACCTTATTGTGCGTTATCGGAGATGATGATGAAGGCAAGGCAATCCAAAAGTTATTGGAAGCAGCAGGTGTAGACTGCGAGTTTGTGGTTGAAAAAACCGTACGTAGTATCTGCAAGTTACGTGTAATGGCCCAACATCAACAGCTTATACGGGTCGATTTTGAAGAATCGCCGCTTAAATTTGATGAAGAAGTTTTGTTTGCACGACTGCGTACGCATTTGCCCGAAAATAATGTGCTGGTGCTTTCGGATTACGGTAAAGGTACGCTTGCTGATGCAGCAAGGCATATCCATGAGGCGAAGCAAGCAGGGCTTAAGGTCTTGGTTGACCCAAAAGGCTTGGATTATAAGCGTTATGCTCGGGCAGACATCATCACGCCCAATTTGGCAGAATTACAAGCCGTGGTAGGTGTTTGTGAAAATGAACAGGATTTGCTTGAAAAAGGGCGGGAGCTTTTAAAGCAGTATAAGTTCTCTTCGCTGTTGCTGACGCGCGGCGAAGCCGGTATGACGCTGATACAAGAGACCCAAGCGCATTCATTACCCGCCCAAGCCAAGGATGTCTTTGATGTGACTGGAGCCGGGGATACCGTGATTGCCGTCATGGCGTTAGGTGTGGCTCTTAATATGCCTTTAGCTGAAGCCATGTATCTGGCAAATCTGGCAGGTGGCATTGTGGTGGGCAAGTTGGGGACATCAACTGTCTCTACATTAGAATTGTCCCGTGCCATGCACGGTGAACGCGGTTCGCAATATGGCATTGTCACGGAAGATGAATTGGCGAAACTCATCCTGCGAGCAAAAGCCCATGATGAACACATCATCATGACCAATGGCTGCTTTGATTTGTTACATGCAGGGCATGTGACTTATCTGCAACAAGCGAAAGCCTTAGGTGACCGTTTGATTGTCGCCGTCAATTCAGATGCTTCCGTTAAACAACTCAAGGGAGAAAACCGCCCAATCAATGGCCTGCACGAACGCATGACAGTCCTGGCGGCCTTGGCTTGCGTAGACTGGGTCGTCGGCTTTGAAGAAGAAACACCGGAGCGGTTGTATTGCCGATTATTGCCGGATGTCATCGTTAAAGGGGGCGATTATGCTTCCGAGCAAGTCGCCGGTGGCGATTGTGTCGTAAAAGCAGGTGGCGAGGTAAAAATTTTACAGTTCGTCGATGGGCAATCGACCACGGCGATGATTAACAAGGCGAGGGCAACGGAATGATTGTTGTAACGGGCGGTGCAGGTTTTATCGGCAGTAATTTGATAAAGGCATTAAACGGGCGGGGCGAAAACTATATATTGCTGGTAGATAATCTGGCTGATGGCCGAAAAATGCACAATATCGCCGACCTGGATATTGCCGATTACATGGACAAAACATGGTTTATAGAAAAGATCGGGACGACTGGTTTTTTAGATAACGTACAAGCAGTATTTCACCAAGGCGCGTGTTCCGCGACCACCGAATGGGATGGTCAGTATGTCATGATGAACAATTATGATTACTCTAAACGTCTCTTGCATCATTGCATCGAAAAAAATATACCGTTTATCTATGCTTCATCCGCTTCCGTTTACGGTACTGGCAAACTGGGCTTTCGAGTAGACCATAGCTGCGAACACCCCATCAATATGTATGCCTACTCAAAGTTCCAGTTTGACCAATATGTCCGGCAGATATTACCGCAATCAACAAGCCAGATAGTCGGACTGCGTTACTTTAATGTGTACGGCTCAAGAGAACAGCATAAAGGCACGATGAGCAGCACCGCGTTCCATTTTAACAACCAGATTATCGAACAGAAAAAAGCAAAGTTGTTTGAAGGCTGTGACGGTTTCGCCAATGGTGAGCAAAAGCGGGATTTTGTTTATGTAGCTGATGTGATCGATGTCAACTTGTGGTTTTTGGATCATCCAGGGCAACGTGGCATTTATAATGTAGGGACGGGCAAGGCTGAAACTTTCAATGCAGTCGCACAAGCAGTAATTGATTGGCACAGAGAAGGAAGTATTGAATATATTCCTTTCCCAGCGCATTTGCAGGGTTCATACCAGAGCTATACCCAAGCAGATATTTCCGAGCTAAGGCAAGCGGGTTATTCCAAAGAGTTTCTTGATGTTAAACAAGGCGTAGGAAGGTACTTGGATAGCTTGAATCGTAAGGGC
The DNA here is from genome assembly GCA_003155565.1 of Methylococcaceae bacterium. GTDB lineage: Bacteria > Pseudomonadota > Gammaproteobacteria > Methylococcales > Methylomonadaceae > Methyloglobulus. Next base: position 8,101 of record PMDM01000427.1, read on the forward strand.
TAATGCTGTGTCAGAGTAAGTAAATGTAGGTTGTGGGTGAGGGACGAGCCCCAACATTTACCGCTTCGATGTGTTGGAGATTCCTTAAGTCACTCCGACCTACCGCGCTGGCAATAACCGAGCAGTTTTCGTTGGATTTATCAAAACAAAGCGTTTGTTTTTTGCCCAATCATCCCAGCTTAGACAGGGCTGGCATTTTTAGTTAACTACTTGGAAATCATGAAAAATATCATCTTGTTGATTACCTGTTTCATGATGCTTGCCTGTACGCAAGGGTCTACTCCTACACCCGAAACGCTCTCGTTATCAAAGTATTCGCGTCAGGATTTATGCTGTTCTGTTACCTTGAGCCAATTGGATGCTTCCCGTTGGGAAGCCTCCGGTTGTGGTAAACGCGGGGTTTATAAGCAAGACCAAGGGGGATGACAGAGGATAGGAAACCAGGCTCGGCGGCAGACAAACTGCCCATTTGTGCCCAGTGATTGGCTTGTAGCGTGTTGCCCGATGTGATTGTTAAAGCCGGCGATTACCACCCAGAGCAAGTCGCAGGTTGCGATTACGTTATCAGGGCGGGGTGGTGAGGTTAAAATTTTACCTTTCGTGGAAGGGCAATCAACGACCACCATGATTAATAAACTCAATTCACGGTAGATGTGGATTTTTTGATACACCATCACAACTCCGAAAGTGTATCAAGCGCTTCCGAAAGCGTGGCAACCGGGTAAATTTGCAAGCCCTCAATACGTTTTTTGGGCGCATTCGCCTTGGGTATCACCGCTTTTTTGAAGCCATGTTTAACGGCATCATTTAAGCGCGATTGACCATTCGCAACTGGCCTGATTTCGCCGTTTAAACCGATTTCCCCGAAAAAGAATGCATCGTGCGGAATTATTTTATCCCTAAAACTGGAGACTATACCGACGATAATCGCCAAATCAGAACTGGTTTCCGTCACTCTAATGCCACCTACCACATTGGCATAAATTTCATCGTTAGCAGTAAAAATGCCGCCATGACGGGTCAATACAGCCAGCAACATAGCGAGGCGATTCTGGTCAAAACCTACTGCCAGCCTACGTGGATTGCCATACTGGCATTCTGTTACCAATGCTTGAATTTCCACCAGCAACGGGCGAGTCCCTTCCCATAGCACCGTCACCACGCTTCCAGGAGAAGGTTTGTCCGGCCTGTTCAAGAACATCGCCGATGGGTTTTTTACTTCTTTAAGACCAGTGCTATCCATGGCAAAAAAACCCAGTTCGCCGACACTGCCAAAGCGGTTTTTATCCGCCCTCAGCATCCTGAAACGGGCGTCATCCGTGGACGAAAGCATCACTTGGGTATCGACAATATGGCTTAAAGTCATCGGCCCAGCCAAAGATTGATCTTTGGTGACATGCCCGACCATAAAGATAGAAATGTGGTGCTTTTTTGCATATTGGGTCAGGTAACTGGCTGACTCCCTGACCTGGGAGACGGAACCCGGTGCCGACTCGACATCTTGGGTGTACACGACCTGAATGGAGTCAATCACCAAGATTTTCGGCTTTATCTCGTCAAGGACATCGCAAATCCGTTGCACCGAGGTTTCGGCTAACATCATGATTTTGTCGGCTGGCAAGCCTAAGCGATGGGCCCGTTCAGCAATTTGTTGTAAGGATTCCTCGCCGGACACATACAAAACTGAAATTCCCTGAGCAGCAATATTGGCGATGGCTTGCAATAAAATGGTACTTTTGCCTGCGCCAGGCGCTCCACCAATCAACACCACGCTACCCGTCACAATGCCGCCGCCCAGGACGCGGTCAAATTCTGAAATGCCTGTGGCAATGCGTTCAGCGTGTACCAAACTCACGTCCGACAATAATTTCACCTCGGAAACACTGCCCGCATAACCTAAAGAGCGGCTAGTACGTTCATTACTGGCTGTGCCTAACCTGACTTCTTTGATGGTATTCCATTCGCCGCAACTGGTGCATTGTCCGCCCCAACGGGGATAATCCGCCCCGCATTGCTCGCACACAAAGGCACTATGCTTTTTCTTGCTCATTGGTCAGCTAGATAATCAGTCAGTTCTGTCAGAAAACGCCAACATCAAACTGCGCCCCTGTTTTTTCAGCCAGTTCCGCCTGTTTTGGTAATCCGGCAAATGCTCGGAAACCAATGACCAGAATTGGCTGGAATGATTTTTTACCCGTATGTGGCAAAGTTCATGCACGACCACATATTCCAATACCTCTTTTGGAGCCATAATCAGCAACCAGTTGATATTGATGTCGTTATGGATACCACAACTACCCCAGCGGCTTTTTTGCGTCTTAATCGTAATCGTACGGGGGTTAAGCTGATGTTTAGCGGCATGGCTCTCGACCATTCGCTCGACTAGCTGTTTAGTTTGTTTTTTCATCCAGCGGATCAAGGCTTCCCTGATTTGATGGTTATGTTCATCAGGATTTAGGGCTTCGGGAACAAAAGCCGTATAGCCATCCGTAAATTCTATTTTGATCCGTTTTAATTTTGTTGGCATTACCGTTAACGGGTACACGTTGCCTTGGTAGATAATATTGGCTCCAGATTTATACTCAAAGGGTACAAAACCGCTTTGCTGAGGGCTTGAAGCCGCCATTTTTTTCAATGCCTGGGTAATCCACTGCTGCTTTGCCTGCACAAATTTATGCAGCTTATGCTCTGGTATTTGCAAGGGAGCGACAATTTCCACCTGACCGGGTTTGACCACAATACGCGCATTAGAAACCCGATGGCTGCGCCGAATACGGTAAGAAAAGGGTAGGTTTGTAAACACTCAGCGCTCGTGAAAGTAATTATTTGTAGCAGACAGTTTACTATATCGTTTACTAAGACCTTGGTAAATTGAGTTGAACTGCTGAATTATCTTAGCAATCGAGTGAAACTCTTGTAAGATTACCCTGTCTTACGTCCTCTTATTCACTTGTTTTAAGGAATTCACGTTTATGCGATTAAATACTGCTATTACCCGTTCAGAAGACAGCATCCTATCAACCAATAAGGTATTGAAAAATACCTACCTGCTGTTGTCCATGACCCTGTTGTTCAGCGCCATGACGGCAGGGGCTTCCATGTATTTCAACCTGCCCCCTCTTGGCATGATTGTGACCATGGTCGGTTATTTTGGTTTGTTGTTTTTGACTACCAAATTTAGTGACCGCAGTTTGGGCCTAGTTTTTGTTTTTGCATTGACCGGATTCATGGGACTGACCCTTGGGCCAGTCATCAGCATGTACACCCAGGCTTTCAGCAACGGTAATGAACTGGTCATGACTGCATTAGGTGGCACTGGCGCTATCTTTCTGGGGCTTTCCGGTTATGCACTGACCACCCGCAAAGACTTTAGTTTTATGGCGGGTTTCCTGATGGTCGGCATCCTGGTGGCATTTCTGGCTGGGATCGGTGCTGTGGTGTTTGCCATTCCTGCTTTGTCACTGGCGGTTTCAGCCATGTTCATCTTGCTGATGTCGGGCATGATTTTGTACCAAACCAGTGAAATCGTCCACGGCGGTGAAACTAACTACATATTGGCAACGGTTTCCTTGTACGTTTCCATCTACAACCTGTTCCTGAGTTTGCTGCAAATTCTTGGTGTGTTTGGTGGTGAGGACTAAATCGCTTTCGTTATCAATAAAAAGCCCGGTTGTTGCTGGGCTTTTTTGTGTGTTACTGCTTTACGGCTGCCAAGCCGCAACGCCGGAAGACGTAACAACAAAATTCTGGCAAGCGCTGGCACAAGGCCAAATAGAAAACGCTAAAAATCAGGCCACACTAAGCTGCCAGCATTTAGTCAACCTTCGGGATATTGATAAACATTCCGTTATTAAAATAGGCGAAGTGGTTGCCGATGACCTTAATGCCTCTGTTGAAACTACTATTTCTCGAACAAACAAGCCGGTCACTTTTAACACGGTTCTGGTGAAAGAAAAAGACAGTTGGAAAGTTGATTACCAACAAACCCAAATCAATATATCTATGATCCCGTGGGATGGCGTGGTGAAAAGCCTGCAAAACCTGGGCGACGCATTCACTAAGCAACTGGAACAATCTGTACCTATTATTGAAAAAGAAATGGAATCGCTAGGCAACGATTTGAAAGATCAAATCGATGAATTTGGTCGCTCTCTGGAAAAACCAAAAGATTCTGGCAAGCCTGAATCTCATCCCAATACCATTTAGTCAGCTTTTGGCATATTACAGGAATTGCCATTCCTCAAACCGAGCCGCTTGACCCGCATAACAGCCATCGAAATCCAATAAATTCCAAACCACAGCATTTTTAATCAAAAACCTGCGACCCGATTTTGCTATGCGAATACCTTGATAACAATCTAGGTAACCTTTTTGGCTAACTTCTGCCAGTAGCTTATCCCGCTCGAGTTGATGTATAGGTTCTGCTGATAACCTGGAAGGCAGATGTGTAAACTCTTCCCAACTAAATCCGAATAATGCCAGGGCTTTTAGATTGGCATAATTAAACACCGGATCAGCATCTGTATTATGGGAAACAACGACAAAAGGCGCGTAAAACAAGGCTTTTGCTAATGGTTCATGAGCTTGATTTACTGTAATTAGCCCCTTTCCCAGTAACTCCAGGTAACTGTTGCTCATCAGGGCAACATGCTCACTAAGGAAATTGTTGTCTTCAGCAGGATAATTCATTTCAATTGGCATCATTCATAGTCGAGAAGCGGTGCAAAGCTTTGTTTTATCAACAGGCATCTCCTTGTTCAGCAAAATTTGCCAGGCTCTTTCAGTCATTTCTTTCAATGTCTCGATCATCTGTGTAACAATTTGCCAACTCAGCCCTGAGCTTTATTAGCAAATGTTTAACCCATCTGACGAACACGGACAATTTGTTACGCTATTAGCCCATGATAGTTGCCCTGCATTGCAGGTTTTGCAATTGCCGGATATTAACGGCAATAGATTCGTCAAGACTAGCACGCAGCACGAAACATCCACAGCAATTGCCAGTAAGCTATTTAACCTTATCATTATCGACCTGAATTTAAACGGTTTCGGACTCGTTTCCGTCGCAAAAAGTACAGGCTGTATTAACTACGATACGCCAATCATCGCACTGCTTGATAAAGTGGATGCCAGTCAAAGAAGATATCTTGTTGCCGCCGGTTTTGATGACTGCCTGTTAAAACCCCTGACCGCCGACAATCTGGATGAGGTCATTAAGCTATGGCGCGGAAATGATGTGTTAGCGTCATCGTTCAATGCTACCCAAATCCTGTTGGCTAAATGCAAGAACAACCATGACCTGGTCTTGGCTCTTTACAAGAGGTTCTTCGAAGAATTACCGCTGCAAATTAGCTGTATTGAAGAAGCGCTTAAAGCCGGACAGTACAACCTTGCCTTTGACGCAACCCACAAGCTCAATGGGGCCGCGATAATTTGTTGTCTGCGACATATTGAAGAACCTGCAACTGCATTGGAAAAATGCTTAATCCAGAAAAAACATGATCTCACTGAAGGGTATTTTTCTATATTACAGCAAAGAATTAACACGTTCATCAATCATCGCCAGTCCATCCTGGACTATTTGGATAAGTGCTGATGGACAAGCAATAAAAAAGCCCTTAGTGGGCTTTTTTATGACAAAAGACTAACAAGTTCATCCTAAACTCAAATCATCCAGAAGCTCTTGGGCGGTTTTCTTTTGTTTCGCAGATCCCTTTTCTAGTACCTGCTCAATGATCTCTTTAGCAGAATCCGCATCACCCATGTCTATATAGGCTTTTGCCAAGTCCAGTTTTGTCTCTAATTCGTCCATATCAGTCAAGTCAGATACCATAAAGCCTTGGTCTTGACTGGCTAGTTTGTCGGAACCTGTTTGTGGCGGGTCTAAATCGAAGCTAAAGTCGATCGTGTCATTGCCGAATGTATCTGTCTCAGGAAGATCATCAATCGCAAAATCAATCATTTGATTAGTGTCCCAAGTTTCATTGACTTGAGCCGCCTCGGTTTTGACAGGTTTGGGGCTTTCCGGCTTATCCATGTTGAAATCGAATTCATACGATTCAAATTCGTCTTTGTTACCCGAATCATCTAACTGGTGATTTGGTGCATCACTACCGAAAGCATTAGCGTCTGTAGGGGGAGTTTTTACAGCTTCCGTTTTTTTGGTGGCTTCTGGGTATGGGCCAAGGTCAAAATCAATCGTTTCATTGTCCTGCTGTCCGCCAAGATCGTCTTCAAATAAGGCAAGATCAATATCGGGTTCATCACTTTTACTTTCGGCTTTAGCTATTTCAGCAATAGGCTCATCTTCTTGATGTTGGACTGGCGGTTCTTGGGATGGGGCATCAAGGAGTGATTGTTCAGAGTCAATGTCAGTAATTTCAAAGGTAGCGGCACCTAGATGTTCGGTTCCCTTTATCGACAACGCTGTGTCGAGGTCATCAAACGGGCTGAACAGGACATTTTCTACAATCGTTTCTGTAGCAAATACTGCTGCATTACTCGAAGTCGAAAACAATTCAGAATCGGGACAAACGTCCTTACTCAGTTCAACCACTTGCTTCCAAAATTCCTTGTCCTCTTTTTTCCCTGCCGCAACTAACTCCGTCACATAGGCTTCAAACGCATCTTTACTTGCGCTAGCGTGAAAAATTTCGAGCAACTTTAATTTGCACTCGTCCCGGTCTGGAAAGTCCTTGATGGCTTGTCTGATTAAGTCTTCTGCTTGTTGATAACGGCCATAAGCCAAGTAAACATCAGCTTCCGCAACGGGGTCAATATCACCATGATCGACATTAAATGATTCGAACGATTCAAAATCGCTGGCCTTGAATTCATTCAGGAAAGAACTCTCACCCGAAGTCGCCCCAGACGCATTTTTCCGGGCAGCGGCAGCAGAAGAAAACAACCCTGTTGAATCACTGTTCCGCATGGTGCTGTAATTTCTAAACATGCTTTCGGCATCGGTTTCTTCGATAGCTTTCTTTTTTCGCCACCATAACCAGCCAAACAAAGACAGGACGGTTGTGCCAATACCGCCAATTATCCATAACAGCGACGAATCTGACTCTTCAGCGACTGGCGCAGGGGGTTGCACAACTGGTTTAACAATCGGCTTCACAGGGGCGACGGGTTGAACTGGTTTAACGGGTGGTGGAACTGCCTGAACTGGCTGCTCAGGAGTAACTGGCGTTAACTGCCCTGGTTTGGCTTGAGCTGGCACAGGAGATGGAGGCGTGGCCTGTGCTGGCGGCGATTGAGTTGTCGTCTGGGCAGGATTTTGTAATTCTGCAAGCTGCTTGTCTTTTAAGGCGATCAGTTCTTGCATCATTGCCATCTGCTTTTCAAGCGCGGCCATTTTGCTTCGTAAGGCATCGTCGACAGGTGCAGATGCTGCTTTTGTGCTGGTTTTAGCGTTATCGGCTTGCTGTTGCCCATCAGGGGATGCTGTATTGCTAGTACCTGATGCTTGCTCACTAGACGGAGAAACCGCCTCGTTTTGGCCAACTGTAGCCTCTGTTGGCGCAACCAGCTTTAACTGGTTATCAATCTCATCTTCTTTTGCAAACTGTGTTTCTCCGGCAGGAATGCCTGAACGGTTGTTATTCCAAGCATCGTTTTGCCGTCCAAATTCGGCCAAGGCTTCCTGGCGAGAAGTCTGTTGAACTGCGTCTTTATCGGGGACTCTGAGTGTCTTACCTGCCGATAATGCGTTTACATTCTGTTGAAAAAAAGCGTGCGGGTTTTTTTCATACAGCGCGATCATCATCTGCTCTACAGAAACCCCAGCACCTCGCGCCCGTTCAGCCACATTCCATAAAGTATCGTTCCTTCTGGTGGCAATTTGCCCACCATAACTACCCGCCGAGCTGTGCCGTGGTTTGGCAGCATGCCTGACTCGACGTTGTCGTGGTGCATACTCTTGTTGCTGGGGTGGATAGTTTTCGTATTTCGATGTTAAGGGGTAAGCGGGTTCTTGATAAGTTGGCGCTTGGTAATCAGCCGGTGGATCGACCAAGACAGTAAATTCACGATACAGATTACCCTTAGGCCAGCTAACTTCAAGCAAAAAATTAAGATAGGGTTCTTTTAGGGCTTCCCTTGAGGTTACCTTGATAACCATCGAACCATTCGGCTTAACAACGGGTTGAAATTTGATTTTTGAGAGGAAGTAAGACCAAGGCACTCCCGCTTCATCAAATTTTTCAGGCGGAGCCAGACTTACTTTGATATTTGATGGATTTTCCCCGCGAGAAGCCACTAATGAAATTTCGGCGCTAAGATTCTGATTAAGGGAAGAACGCACCCTAATATCACCGATTCCTAACGAATGTCCACTAACGGGAGCCAGTAACGATACCACTGTTAAAGCTTTAGTTAAGTTGCGCACGCACCCATCTCCTTATTGTAATCACGATGTTTACCATAAACGTCATAAATATAGAGTCAAGATTAGACTAGATGTGATTTTTTACTAGCATTTCAGCTATCTGTACACTATTTAATGCTGCACCCTTTCTCACATTATCGCCCACCACCCACAAATTGATACCCAATGGATGTGAAATATCTTCCCTGATGCGGCCTACAAATACATCATCATGTCCTGATGATTCAGTCACCGCCGTGGGATAGCTGCCATTCTTGCGTTCATCCACAACCGTAACACCTGGGGCATTGGAAAGTAAAGTCCTTACAGCCTTAGCATCAATTTTACTGCGTGTTTCGATGTGTACGGCCTCGGAGTGACCATAAAAAACCGGCACTCGTACTGCCGTGGCATTGACCTTAACCGACTGGTCACCCAGAATTTTCTGGGTTTCCCAAACCATTTTCATCTCTTCCCTGGTATAGCCGTTATCCATAAACACATCAATTTGAGGCAATACATTAAATGCGATTTGCTTGGGGTACACATTAGTCTCAATGGGTTGGCCATTCAATAATCTGGCTGTTTGTTTGACAACCTCTTCAATACCTTTTTTACCCGTGCCGGAAACCGCCTGATAGGTGCAGACATTGATCCTGTCTATGCCCACGGCATCGTAAATTGGTTTTAACGCCACTAACATCTGAATAGTAGAGCAATTGGGATTGGCAATAATGCCACGGTTTTTATAATCTGCGATTTTTTCGGAATTAACTTCCGGTACGACTAGCGGTATGTCATCGTCGTATCGAAAGTGTGAGGTGTTATCAATCACAATGCAACCCGCAGCCGCCGCTTTTGGGGCATATTCAGCGGAAACGGAAGCTCCGGCAGAAAACAGGCCAATTTGCGCTCTTGAGAAGTCAAATTTAGCCAAATCTTCAACTTTTAGTGACCCACCTTTGAAGGGGATTCTTTTCCCAACAGATTTGCTGCTGGCCAAGGCATAAACCTCGCCGACTGGAAAATTTCGTTCTTCCAGAATTGACAGCATAGCCTCGCCGACAGCACCCGTCGCACCCACTACTGCAACGTTATATAATTTGGACATTTATACTCACTTTTAATCTTCTAATCTGAATTTTTTATGGCTTATTGCTTAAGCTTGCGTTTTTTTAACCTTAAGGAATCTCTAATTAAGTCCTTCGACAAGGCTCTCCTAAGCGTAGTCGAAGGGCTCAGGACGAACGGTAACGGGTTGATTCCGTTCGTGGTGAACCGTGAGCTTGTCGAACGGTCGAACNNCAGAGTTTCCTTAACCCAAAATTGCATATATTTTTTGAGTGATTTCATCAACAGCACCCACACCTGCAATCGAATAGAACTTAGCCATTTGATCCGGCGCAGCATAATAATCGACCAATGGCTTAGTCTGGTCATGATAAACACTTAACCTTTTGCGTACTGTTTCTTCTTTGTCGTCATTCCTTTGGATAAGCGCTTCCCCAGTTACATCATCGGTATTTTCACTTTTTGGTGGATTAAACTCTACATGATAAGTACGTCCAGATTGCAAATGCACACGCCTTCCTGCCATCCGTTTCACGATTTGCTCGTCATCAACAACAATTTNNGAGCAATTCGTTCTTTAATCAAGCCCAAAATAATGCCATCAGAAACCAGGCCGCCAGAGTCCATCACCTGTTTTGCGGCAAGTCCCAAAGGCGTTCCCTCACGTACCGCAGCACGCAACATATCGCCGGTTGAAATTTGGGGGATTCGGTATTTTTCAGTTATAAACTGGGCTTGTGTACCCTTGCCAGAACCGGGGCTTCCCAAAAGGATAATACGCATCACACACTCCATTATGATAATCGCCAAAGATAAATACCGAACAAAACGAAAAACGGTCATCAAGTGCTGGAAACTCATGTTATCAAGCACTTGAAAAGTACATGTATTTTATAACATATCGCACTTAATCTCTTGTAAAAATGTATAAATCCCAATATTTTTAGGGATTCTGTTAAGAATCGCAGTATAGTTCACAGATCAGGTTAAGTCCTCGCAACCCGGCGAAGCTTCATCAATCGACCACGACATTAGGCAATGCAGAGAGATTTCAGCCAACTCCTTAACCAAAAGTTCGACATGCTGGTCTGTGGTGGCGGCATTTACGGCGCTTGGACGGCTTATGATGCCGCGCTTCGTGGACTCAAAGTCGCCATTGTCGATAAGGGCGATTGGGCATGTGCGACTTCTTCTGCTTCCAGCAAACTAATACACGGCGGGCTACGTTATCTGGAAACTTTCGATTTTAAACTGGTCAAGAAAACCTTGGCTGAACGGCACATGTTGTTGCAAACGGCTCCTCACCGGGTCTGGCCGTTACGATTTGGTGTTCCAGTGTATAAAAAGAGCCGAATTGGCTTGTTCCGGCTAAAGTGTGGCTTGACCCTGTATGATTTCCTTGCCGGTAACGTGCCGATAACACAAAAACACCAGCACCATTCCAAAGCGGATTTTATCCGGCATTTTCCGTACTTAGATCCTAATGGATTAATCGGAGGATTCACTTATTTCGATGCTCAAACCGACGATGCCCGCTTTGTACTTGAGTTGATAGATGGCGCTTGTTCGGCTGGGGCAGTTTGCATTAACTATTGCGAAGCTACCGAATTAATCGAAAAGAATGGCAAAATCAGCGATGCCATCCTTCATGACAAGATCAACGATGAAACGCTAATAGTTGAAGCGTCTCTAGTGGTCGATACGACGGGACGATGGTCGTCTTTATTCCAGGAAGATAAGGAGGGTTACCGTTTAACCAAAGGCATACACTTAATTATGCCCAAAACCCTTGGGGATGAAGCGCTGCTGTTAACTGCAAAATCGGATGGCCGCGTGTTTTTTATCATACCCTGGTACGGATTGACCTTATTGGGTACGACCGACACCAACTATGACGGCGACATCGAAAATGTTCCCATCACCAATGAAGACATCAGTTATTTATTAAGCGAAGCCAATCAGGTACTTAAAACAGTAAACTGGACTGAACAAGACATAATCGGGAAATTTGCAGGGCTGCGGGTTTTACAACAAAGCAATAACGATAACCCTTCGCGTATAAGCCGCGACTGGGTTCTAAAAATTTCCCAAAACGGTTTGCTTTCTTCAATCGGTGGCAAATTTACCTCCGCCAGGGAAGATGCCGCCGTCATTGTCGATACGCTTTGCGAACATTTAGAGATTCATGCGGCTTGCCAAACGTTTGGCAAAGCCTTCCCTTGGCTTTCAAACATCGACTATCAAGCATTGCTGGATATTTCACTGGCTAAGGCACAACAGCTTGGTATTGATAAGGATAGTGCTTTATGGCTGGTCAAGCGACACGGTAATAGAATCACCAAAGTTTTCCAGCTATGCGCCGATAACCCAGATTTAGCTAAGCGTATAAAGCCGGAGCTACCTTTTATCATGGCTGATTTAGTTTTCTGTGCTTGTCATGAGATGGTTATGCACCTGGATGACTTGCTGAGACGGCGAATACCGTTGTTGATACTGGCAAAAATAACATCCGAAGAATTAGAGTATCTCGCCCATATCACGGCAAAAATCCTGGGCTGGGACGCTAAAAAAACTAATGAAGAGCTAAATAGATGCCTGCAAAAATAGCTAATTCGCTGGATAAATTGAAAAATAAACACGTCTGTTTTTTACTAATAAACAGCTTGAGTTATACTTGCTGAAAGGAAAAAAATTGCTCACAGGCCTAACAACAGTCAATTAACCATAGCATATAGAATGTCTATCATGAATACCCCGAAGCCTACCCCTAAAACCCGTCAAATGCTTGGTGCCGTAATCGTCTCAAGCGTGCTGTCCGCTTGCTCGACAATGCCCACAGCGCAAGATAAAAACGATCCTTGGGAAAGCTGGAACCGCGATGTGCATGGTTTTAACAAGGATTTTGACGACACAATACTGAAACCCTTGGCAAAAGGTTATAAGGATATAACCCCTAATCCGGTCGATGAAAGCATTACCAATGTTTTTAGTAATATTAATGACATAGGCGTTACCATCAATGATTTCTTACAATTGAAATTTGTCCAGGGCGGTATGGATGCCAGCCGTTTCCTGATTAATACCACGGCGGGCGTGGTCGGTATCTTTGATGTCGCCAAAATGATCGACTTACCCAAGCATGATGAAGACTTTGGTCAAACCCTGGGATTCTGGGGCGTTCCATCAGGTAATTATATGGTGTTGCCATTCCTTGGAGCCAGCTCGCCCAGGGATACCTTTGGGCTCATTGGCGATGCGCTGCTTAATCCACTGACTTATGTCTCGTTGTTTGGTGGCTTTGCGGCCAATGCCGCCACCGCTGCTGCTACCACTGTTGATGTCACCGATACCCGGTCTGACTTGATGTCATCCGAAAAAATTCTCGATGAAGCATCGGTAGACCGCTATGATTTCGTTAAAAATGCCTACAAGCAACGCCGTGAATACCTGATCCATGACGGTAATCCACCCGAAGAAAGCAATGATCCATTATTGGAAGAAGGCCTTGGAGAAGGCGCAACCGAAGGTTCAGCGAATAATAAACCCCAGAATAACCTGACAAACACGCCCAGTTCAGGCACATCCACAATCCACGACCCCAACGCCGTCACCATCATAAACAATTCCACCACGATGCCCAAAGAAGGCGCTACCACAGCCCCTATTATCAATAATTCAAAACATCTTTTGGATTTGTCTGCCCCTGATGAGTAGGCATAACGCCCTGTCGAAAGCGGCTTACCCTGATAATTGGTATGAAATAGACAGGGCGCTTTATAACCGATCAGTACGGGTTTTCAATACCGTCAAAAAAGTGCTCAGTGTCAAAATGCAGCTCCATGCCGACACTCAGGTTCAGCAAGGCGATATTTTTCTGTTTAACCATTTTTCCCGTTTTGAAACATTCATCCCGCAATTTTTGATCTATGAGCAAACTGGCGCATATACTTGCGTTATCGGATCGAGTGAATTTTTTAAACAAGACACGGTGCTGGCAAGATATTTTCAGCAGGTAGGCGTTTTCCCTACCGATCATGACCGCTTATTCTCCTTATTGGCAGCCCAAATAATGCGTGGACGAAAGGTTGCCATTTTCCCGGAAGGCGGCATGGTCAAGGATCACCGTGTCATAGACGATAAAGGCAACTACAGTATCTATTCGCGCATGACGGGCCTACGGCGCAAACAACACACGGGCGCGGCGGTGCTGGCGCAAGGTGTTGAGGCCATAAAAATCATCATCCGGCGTGCCTATCATCAAAAAAACCATAACCAACTAGTCTGGTGGAAAGAACAACTCCATCTTGATAGCTTGGATCAATTACTGACTTCCGCACTCAAACCTACCCTGATTATCCCTGCCAATATCACCTTTTATCCCATAAGGACATCGGAAAACCTGATGTTAAAAGCCGTCGATTTTTTTTCTGATAGCTTAAGTTTGCGGCACACGGAAGAATTGCTGATTGAAGGCAATATTATGTTGAAGAATACGGATATGGACATCCGCATGGGCAAACCGCTTGAACCCTTTGACCGCAAGTTTTTTGGCAGCCACTATCTTTTGCAACAGGTCATGGCTGAAGCCCAATCAGTGGACGAGATATTTACCTTACAAGCTAACCCCAAAGACTGGCAACAAAGATGCCTAGGATATTATTTCAAGAAAGCCGCCAATGCCACCCGCGACCAGTACATGGAGGAAATTTACCTTAACGTCACCATCAACTTAAGCCATCTGGCCTCAATCTTGATTATGCACCTTATCAAGCATGGGCAGCTGCAAATCGAACGGCAACGGTTCTTCACCACACTCTATATTGCCGTCAAGCTATTACAAAGCAATGCCAATATCAATTTGCATCGCAGTTTACTCAACCCCATTGATTACAGTGAACTGATTAGTGGGACGGGCACCCGCTTCGAACATTTCATCGAGGAAGCAATAAACACCGGCCTTATCTCCGAAGACAAAACCCACTACCAGTTATTGCCGAAACTGCTTGAAGACCATGATTTTGACAGTATTCGGCTGGAAAACATGATTGCCGTCTATGATAACGAAGCCAGGCCCATTACGCAGGTTCGTGAAACCATAATTAACGCACTGGCAGAATGTGATGATGTTGATTTACAGGAACTCGCCGCCTGGCACTTTGAGGATGAATGCCGCGATTTAAGCTGGGAGCATCACGCCTATAACAAACCCGCTTATGATGACATCAATGAACACGAAACCGCCACTGCCGACCCAAACCCCTTTTTTCTCGATCCGCATGACGACAAGGACAACGGCATAGGCGTTCTCCTGATTCATGGCCTGCTCGCCAGCCCAGCCGAACTCAGGGATTATGGAGAACATCTGGTCAAACAAGGCTACACAGTGATGGGGGTGCGGCTTAAAGGCCACGGCTCATCGCCTTATGCCTTGCAAAATCAAACTTGGGAAGACTGGTATCAGTCAGTGCTTCGAGGCTATAAAATCCTCAAGGCTCATTGTAAGCAGATTTTTGTGACCGGATTTTCCACCGGCGGGGCTTTGGCGCTCAAACTGGCTTCCGAGCATTTCCCTGAAATCATTGGTGTCAGCGTCGTAGCCTTGCCGATTAAATTCATCAATCCTGCTTTTATGCTAGTACCTTTACTGCATGGCACTAATAAGCTGGTGGATTGGTTGTCATCATTCGAAGGCATCAAGTCTTTTATTGAAAACCCCACGGAACATCCTCTGGTCAACTACCGGAACGTACCCGTCAAGAGTCTGTATGAGCTAAGGCAGCTCATTGAACAAATGAATGATTTTGCGCCAAAATGCACAGTGCCAGTGTTGATTTTGCAAGGCGACAATGATCCCGTTGTTTCTTTTAAAAGCGCCCAGGAAATCATGGGCAAGCTCACCTGCAAAAACAAACAGCTAAAGATGATACCTTCAACCCGCCACGGCATCTTGATGGACAATATCGGCGGCACTTGGGAAAGTATTGATGAGTTTATGAAGAGCTGTGTAGGTGAAACGAATACCAAGTAAACAGGTCTTAAAAGTAGTTATAGCAACTTTGTCAAGGAGTCTTTGTGCAGTCCTTCGACAGGCTCAGGACGAACGGTGGCTCGTTAATTCCGTTTGTGGCGGCTCAGTTGGTTCCGTTCGTGGTGAGCCTGTCGAACCATGAATAGAACCAACTCAGGGCTTCCTTAAAAACGAGATATTTATCTACTCAATGTGTGCAATTCTCGTTGAGTTAGGTGGTGTAGGTATAACAGGAGAATAAAATGAAAAATGTTGTTATTGCCGGGTATTGCCGATCACCCTTCACGCCAGCGCAAAAAGGCGCATTGGCAAGAGTCAGGCCTGATGACCTCGCTGCCCAAGTGGTTAAGGGCTTGGTTAGCAAAACAGGTGTTAACCCTGACGACATCGAAGACCTCATCTTAGGTTGTGCTTTTCCCGAAGGCGAACAAGGCCTTAATGTAGCCCGATTGATTGTCTTTCTGGCTGGCCTACCGAATACCGTAGCAGGAATGACGCTAAACCGTTTCTGTGGCTCGTCCATGCAAGCCATCCATATAGCCGCTGGCGCAATCCAGATGAATGCGGGTGAGGTGTTTATTTGCGCTGGCGTTGAATCGATGAGCCGAATCCCGATGGGTGGTTATAACAATATGCCCAACCCCACCCTGTACGAAACTTTTCCCCAAGCCTATATCAGCATGGGCGATACGGCAGAAAACCTTGCAAACAAATATCAAATCGACCGCAAAGACCAGGAAGCCTTTGCGCTGGAAAGCCAAAAAAAGACTTACGCCGCCCAACTGAACGGCAGTTTTGATGACGAAATTATCCCCATTTCCTACAAATCAGGCTTAATTGATAAGGATGGCTGCTTGCGTCCTGACTCTACTCCCGAAGGATTAGCGGGACTCAATCCAGCTTTCCAGGCCACCGGAACGGTAACCGCTGGCA